>JAEXXR010000523.1 GCA_023405705.1 Actinomycetes bacterium | reverse complement strand
CGCGCGAGCTGCTGCTGGCGGCGCTGGCGCGCGACGGCGACGCCCCGGCCGCCGGCGCGGAGGGCTGACCGGGCGGACGGAGCGGGAGCGCGTGCCGGACTAGACTCCCGGTGATGCCGACCCGTCTGGTCCGCGAGTTCCCGCTCTTCCCGCTCGGCATCGTCGCCCTCCCCGGCGAGGCGATCCCGCTCCACATCTTCGAGGAGCGCTACAAGACGATGGTCGAGTACTGCCTGCGGACCGGCCGCGAGTTCGGGATCGTCTGGCTCTCCGACGACGGCCTGCGCCCGGTCGGCTGCGCGTGCGAGATCGCCGAGGTGCTGGAGCGGATGGAGGACGGCAGGGTCAACCTGCTGGCGCGCGGCACGCGCCCCTTCCGGATCGTCGACCGCGACGAGCGGCTGCCGTACCCGGCCGGCACGGTCGAGTTCCTCGAGGACCGCGACGAGCAGGGCGACACGGCCGCGCTCGCGACCGCGCGCGAGACCTACGCGCTGCTCGTCGAGCAGGCGACCGAGAGAGCGCCCGACGCCGCCGAGCTGAGCGAGATGGGCGCCTACGCGATGGCGGCGACGGTCGACTTCGGCCTCGACGCGAAGCAGGGCCTGCTCGACCTGCGCTCCGAGAACGCCCGCCTGCGGCTCGTCACCCGCCTCTTCCGCGCCGCCGCCAAGCGGCTGGAGCTGGTCTCGCGCGCGCAGACGCGGGCGAGATCGAACGGCAAGGTCCGCTTCACCTGACAGATATCTCTGGCCCGCTCGGCGCTCCCGCCGCGCCGCATAGGTGACGGAAGCTGACGGCTTTCTCCATCACCGGGCCGGCGACCGGCCCTCGACATACGGTCGGCCGGTCGTCAAAGACAGGGGGAAGTGATGAAGCGTGCACGCAGGCGCTGGCTGATCGCGGCGGCGCTCGCCGCGGCGCTGTCGGCGCTGGCCGCAGGAGCGGGGTCGGCGTCGGCGGCCTCGACGCAGATCGAGGAGGGTTGGTCGGTGATCCGCAACTGGCCGCCCGGCGGCGGGTCGACGGCGCCCTACGACTACGCGCCGACCGTGATCGAGGAGGACGGGTTCCAGCGCATCTGGTGGTGCGGGATGGGACCGGACCAGCTCGACGACATCTACTACGCGAAGATCCGGCTCTCCGACGGCGCGTTCGTCGAGGGCCCGGGGCCGGTCCTCACGCCCCGCTACGACAGAAGCTGGCAGGGGCTGAGCGTCTGCGACCCGACGGTCGTGAGAGGCGCTTTCCTCCCCGGTGACGGACACGCGTACAGATACGCGATGTACTACACGGCGAGCAGCCTCGGGACCGGACCGCCCGGCGGCATCGGGGTCGTCTACTCCGACGACGGCATCACCTGGAACGGGCAGACCGCGCCGTACAACCCGATCATCGACACCGTCGGCAACTGCCAGCCGCGCTACGGCGTCGGCCAGGCGGAGGCGTGGAACCAGAACGGCCTCGGCAACGTCTACCTCTTCTTCACGGACACCTGCCGGACGCAGAACCCGGGCAACCCGGGGACGACCTGGGTCACGCACAGCGTCGACCAGAGCGGCTACCACCTCGCCCCGCCGGTGCAGTTGTCGAGCGCCGGCATCGGCGCGCCGTGGCACGGGCTGATCTGGAACAACGCCTTCGCCGTCGACTCGCAGTCGGGCCTGTTGTATGTGGCGGCGCCGAACTGGCGCTGGTGCGCGAACGGCGGCCCCGCCGAGATGCCGGCGTTCGGCGTCTACTCGATGCCGGTCTGGACGGCCGTCACGGGCGGCGGGACGTGGACGCACGAGTTCCAGGCGACCGCAGGCGACGACGGCTCACTGCCCAACGGCGGCGCCTGCAACGCCGACCGCATCCACTCGCCCGGCTTCGTCCGCAACGGGACCGGTGACCTCGCTCCCCTCAAGGCCGGCGGCATCCGCCTCCTGATGGCGCGCGACAACGGCAACATCTACAACTCGGAGCTGTTCATGCACCGTTGGACCGATCCGCATCCATGATCGACGGCCGCTCGGCGCGGCCGTTCAGGCAGCACGAAACGCCCCGCACCGCGGGGCGTTTCACGTTCTGGGGAATCTCTAGTTAGGGTACCCTAACGAAGATCGCAAGGGCAATCGATCCTCTTCCGTCCGATCGCCGTGCGCAGCCATCGCGGCGCGCGGGCGGGAGACGGTCGCCCGCCATCTCGACCAGGGACCGCAGATGCCCCATATCGACAGACCGGCCGGGCCCCTCCCCCGCCGCCGCAGGCCCGCAGGCCGACCGCTCGCGCTCGCCGTCGCGCTGCTCGCCACGACCGCCGCGCTGCCCCCGGCGGCCGCGCTCGCCGACACCGGCTGGTCGAGCGCTCCGCAGACCGTGACCGAAGGGCCGGCCGGCGAGGAGCTCGCCGTCGGCAAGCGGCTGCGCAACGACCTCGCGCTCGCCGCCGACGGCACCGCCTGGACCGCATGGGCGCAGACGACCGACGAGGGACCGACGACCGCCGAGGCGGCCGACGAGACGGTCCGCGTCAGCAGCCGCGCGGCCGGCGGCACGTGGTCGCTGCCGCAGGACGTCGCGACCGTGTCGCGCGCCGCCGGGTCGAACTTCACGACGCTCGTCGGTCCGCGGATCGCCGTCGACGCCGCCGGACGGCCGACCGTCGCCTGGGGTGAGCGCACCAGCGCCTCCTCGGTCACCGTCAAGGTCGCCACGCGCGGCGCCGACGGCACGTGGTCGGCGCCGGCCACGCTCAGCACCGTCGCCGCCCTCTCCGGGCCGTTCCCGATCACGCTCGAGGTCTTCCGCGACGGCGCCGCCGCCGTCGCCTGGCAGGGCAGCGGCGCGGTCGAGCTGGCGCTGCGGCCGAACGCCGCCGGCAGCTGGTCGGCGACGCCCGAGACGGTCGACGCGACGACCGTCGAGATCGCCGACCAGGTCGCGCTCGACCGCGACCAGGACGGGAAGCTGACGCTCGTCTGGCGGACCGGCACGAGCAACGCCACCCGCGAGATCAAGAGCCGCACGCGCGCCGCCGAGGGCGGGTTCGGCGCGATCGCGACGCTGACGGCCGCGCCCGGCTTCGCCAGCCGCCCGGCGGTCGCCGTCGACGCGACCGGCACCGCCGTCGCGACGTGGGGCTCGGG
>JAEXXR010000394.1 GCA_023405705.1 Actinomycetes bacterium | reverse complement strand
AGCCGAGCGGGCGCCGCGTCTTTGCGCCGCGCCCGCGTCGGGCTTGCCGCCTACGCCGCCGCGCCGACCGGCGCGGCGCCCGCGACCGCGAACGACGAGCCGTGCGGGCCGCCGAGCGCGTAGTCGGGGTGAGCGATCTTGAGGTAGTGGCCGAACGACCAGTCGACGAACTTCTTCGTCCCCATCGCGTTGAGCGCGGGGGCGAGCAGCTTGGGCGGGACTCTCGGAATCAGTCTCTGGACCTTCAGCATCGAGTCGAACGCGAATCTGTGGCCGGCGCTGAAGGCGTGGTAGCGGCCGAGCGCCTGCTCGCGCGTCTGTCTGCCCTCGACGACGGCGCGCAGCTCGCGGCCGGCGGCGAGGCCGAAGTAGAAGGCGGTGCGAATTCCCTCGGCGGTCAGCGGCAGGCAGTGGCCGGCCGAGTCGCCGACCATGAAGACGCCGTCGTCGGTCGCGGGGCGCAGCGCGTGCGGGATCCAGTTGCCCTGGAAGCCGTCGGGCGACTGTCTCAGGTCGGCGACCAGCTTCAGCGTCGGGTCCTTGACGTGGAAGCGCGGGTCGAACGAGCCGACGCCGATCCGCACCTCGTCGCGCGCGGGGAAGCTCCAGCCGTAGCCGGCCGGCACGATCGAGCGGTCGATCCAGATCTCCAGCTCGTCGGCGGCGCCTCTCGGATGGACCTCGAGGCCGCGCGACAGCAGCGCGTCCGGCGGCTGGATGTTGGCGCCGCCGCCGAGGATCCGCCGCCAGCCGAGCGCGTCGACGATCAGCGGCGCGGTCAGGTCGCCGCGGTCGGTGTGGACGGTGTTCCCGGTGCGGCCGTCGACCTTGGCGATCTCGAAGTCGGCGTCGCCCTGCTCCTGCAGCAGCGCGCACAGCTCCGGGTAGTCGAAGGTCGAGAAGCTCCACGGCAGTCGGTAGCGGACCGACGTGTGCGGCGTGTGCATCAGCAGGTCGCGGAACTCCTGCCGGAAGGCGCCCATCAGGCCGAGGTTGCGCAGCCAGTCGGTCGGCGCCGCGCAGGCTGAGGTCTGGCGCTCGCCGACCTCGTAGCGGTCGATCATCAGCACGCGCGCCCCGGCTCCGGCCAGCTCGCGGGCGACCGAGAGGCCGGCGAAGCTCGCTCCGCAGATCAGGACGTCGGCGTCGCGGGAGAGGGGGGTGCGCTCCGCGCCGCGCTTCGTTGCACGAATCGGCATAGACGCAGGATTCTACGGCTCAACCGGTGCGAGTCCGCGCAGAGCATGGGCGGCCTTCGGCGCTTGTTCGACTCCGGTACCCTCTCTCGGCTGTCCATTTTGCTCCCTACCGGTTCCCCTATGTCCACTACCGACCTTCAGCCCACCGCCAAGATCGTGGAGGGCTCCGACGGTCTCCTGCTCGAGATCGACGGCCAGATCGTCCCGAACTACGACGCGACGCTCACGCCGTTCGAAGAGGGCGACGTCGTCACCGGTCATGTCGTGCGAATCGACAAGGACGAAGTCCTCGTCGACATCGGCTACAAGTCCGAGGGCGTCATCCCGTCCAACGAGCTGTCGATCCGCAAGTCGGTCGACCCGAAGGACGAAGTCGAGATGGGCGAGGAGGTCGACGCCCTCGTCCTGACCAAGGAAGACCAGGACGGACGCCTGATCCTCTCCAAGAAGCGCGCGCGCTTCGAGAAGGCCTGGCGTCGCATCGAGGCCGCCGCCGAGTCCGGCGAGCCGGTCGACGGAACCGTCATCGAGGTCGTCAAGGGCGGTCTCATCATCGATCTCGGCGTGCGCGGATTCCTGCCCGCCTCGCTGGTCGACATCCGCCGCGTGCCGCACCTCGACGAGTACCTCGGTCAGACGATCGAGTGCAGAGTCATCGAGCTCAACCGCTCGCGCAACAACGTCGTCCTCTCGCGCCGCGCGGTGCTGGAGGAGCAGCGCAGAGAGGACCGCGAGCGGATCCTCGACCGCCTGCAGCCGGGCATGATCGTCGAGGGCACGATCTCGAACATCGTCGACTTCGGCGCGTTCGTCGACCTCGACGGCATCGACGGCCTGATCCACATCTCCGAGCTGTCGTGGTCGCACGTCAACCACCCGAGCGAGATCCTCTCGATCGGCGACACCGTCAGCGTCAAGGTGCTCGACATCGACCGCGACCGTCAGCGCATCTCCCTCGGTCTGAAGCAGACCCAGGAGGATCCGTGGCAGCGCGTCGTCGACACCTACAACGTCGGTGACGAGCTCGAAGGCAGAGTGACGAAGGTCGTCACGTTCGGCGCCTTCGTCGAGATCCTCGACGGCGTCGAGGGCCTCGTGCACATCTCGGAGCTGGCCCAGCACCACGTCGAGAACCCGCGCGAGATCATCCAGCCGGGCGACGAGGTCAAGGTCAAGATCCTCGAGATCGACTCCGATCGCCGCCGTCTGTCGCTGTCGATCAAGCGCGTCGAGGGCCAGGTCCTGCCGCTCCAGCGCGAGGGTGCCGCGGCGCCGGTCGCCGAGGGCGGGGAGGGCTACGACGACGTGCCCGAGCTCGGCCTCTCCGAGGACGTCTTCGCGGAGGGCGCCGCGCCCGCCGCCGAGGGCGACGCCGAGTCGCCGACCTCCCCGGAGGTCGTCGCCGAGGTGG
>JAEXXR010000378.1 GCA_023405705.1 Actinomycetes bacterium | reverse complement strand
TCGCACGCCACGAGGAGGTCGCCGCCGGCGCGATCCGTCACGCGCTGCGCTTCACGGCCCCGCGCACCCGCGCGTCGTTCGTCGCCCCGGCCCGCCACTTCGCCTCCGACCGCAGCGACCGCGACCTGCCGCCGATGGGCCTGCGCGTCCGGCTGAAGCGCTCGGTCAGCCTCAGAGGCCTGCCGCCGCAGGCGCGCGTGATCGCCGTCGCGATGAAGCGCTACGGCCTCCTGCTCGCCGACAACGGCTCGCCCTGGTACGTCAGCGGCGCGCCCAGCCCGCGCTGGGACGACGACCAGCTCCACGCCCTCGACCGCCTCAGCGGCCGCGACTTCGAGGTCGTCACGCCGCGCCGTCCCTGAAGCCAGGGGCGCCCGGCGTCGATCCGCGCGAGCGGCGGCCGCGGGACGGTCGGTCAGCCGCTCACGGTCTGCAGCCGATCGTCGTCTCGGCGCGGGCCGTGCTGCCGTCGCGGAAGGTGAACTCGCCGGCGACCGGCTCGCTCCCGCCGTGCGGGCAGCGCGTCGACTCGATGTAGCCGCGCACTCTGCCGCCGACTCTGCGCGTGGCGCCGAGCGTCGAGGCGAAGCGGCGCGTCTGCTGGAACCAGCCCGGCGAGATCTCCTGCAGGTCCTCGGGCAGGTCGGCGTGGACCGCGTAGCCGAAGCGGCCGGCGGTTCTCTCGATCCGCGCCTCTATCGCCCGGCTGATGTCGACCGGGCGCAGGGCGCGGATGTGCATCGTGACCGTTCTCCCCGATCTGCTGCCGTTGAAGAAGGTGGCCGTCGCAGGCACGTTGTAGACGTCGGTCGCGCTGACGTCGGCGATCACTCTCCCGCTGCCGATCCGCGATCCGCGCGGACAGGCGCGGAAGCTCTTGGCCGCGTTGATGGTGGCGGCGGTGCAGACGGGGAAGAGCGCGGCGTTGATCCTGCCCCCGCGGGGCAGGCGGAAGATCACTCTGCTGAGCGTCGCCGCCTCGGCGCCGCCGACCGGGTCGAGCGCGAAGCGCATCGTGACGTCGACCGGAGTCCCGGGCGCGCTGCCGGCCGGCGAGACCTCCGCGGTCATCGTGGCGCTGGTCTCGGCGCTCGCCGCCGGCGCGGCGACGAGCGCGACTCCGACTGCGGATGCGACTGCCATCGGAAGAACTTCCATATAGCGCATAAAAGAACCGTAAACCGGTTCTTCTATGCCGTCCAGTCGTTCAGGCGCCCGCGCCTGGGGTGACGCGGTAGGCGTCGAAGACCGCCTCGATGTTCCGCAGTCTGGTGATGACGGTGTCGAGCGTCTTGGTGTCAGCCACCTCGACGACGAACCGGTTGCGGATCATCGGCGGGTTCGACGTGCAGCGCGCATCGGCGATGTTGATGCCCGCCTCGCTGAACGTGCGCGCGAGGTCTTCCAGGAGGCGGTGCCGGTCCCAGCCGTCGATGTGGATCTCCACCTTGAACGACGTCGCCGCCTCCCCGTCCCACGAGACGGGCGTGAAGCGGTCGGGATCCTTGCGCAGGACGGCCACGTTCGGACAGTCCTCACGGTGGATCGTGATCCCGCGGCCGAGCGAGACGTAGCCGACGATCGGGTCGCCCGGGACCGGGCGGCAGCACTTCGCCAGGCGCAGCATCACGTCGCCGATGCCGTCGACGGAGATGCCGAACTTGGTCGAGGAGGTCGTCGGCCGGCGCTCGCGCTGCGGGTTGGTCTTCAGCAGGTCGTCGGCGGCCGTCGGCGTGCCCTCGGCGGCCTCGCCCTGCTTCAGCCGCTGCATCACCTTGTTGACGACCGTTCTCGGCGAGACCTTCGCGGCGCCGAGGGCGATGTAGAACTCGTCGCCCTTGCGGAAGCCCATCTCGCGGATGATGTCCGCCAGCAGCGGCGACCCGACGATCCGCTGGGCCGGCAGGCCCTGCTTCTTCAGGTGCTCCTGCAGCAGCTCGCGGCCGGCGTGCTCGGTGTCCTTGCGCGACTCGCTCTTGAACCACTGCTTGATCTTGTTGCGGGCGCGGGTCGTCTTCACCAGCGCGAGCCAGTCGCGCGACGGGCCGCGCTCGCGCTTGGAGGTGAGCACCTCGACGATGTCGCCCGATCTGAGCGTGTACGACAGCGGGACGATCTTGCCGTTGACCTTCGCGCCGACGCAGCGGTGGCCGACGTCGGTGTGGACCTCGTAGGCGAAGTCGAGCGGCGTCGCGCCGGCCTGCAGCGACTTGACCTCGCCCTTCGGCGTGAAGACGAACACCTCGTCCTCGAAGAGGTCGACCTTCAAGGTGTCCATGAACTCCTTGGGGTCCGACATCTCCTGCTGCCAGTCGAGCAGGCGGCGCAGCCAGCGCAGCTTGCCGTCGCCGTCGTTGGCGGTCGGGTCCTGCTTGTAGATCCAGTGCGCGGCGATGCCGAACTCGGCCATGTCGTGCATCTCGCGCGTGCGGATCTGGATCTCCAGCGGACGACCCTCCGGCCCGATCACGGTCGTGTGCAGCGACTGGTACATGTTGAACTTCGGCATCGCGACGAAGTCCTTGAAGCGGCCCGGGAGCGGCTTCCAGAGCGAGTGGATGACGCCGACGGCCCCGTAGCAGTCCTTCACCGAGTCGACGATCACGCGCATGGCCGTGAGGTCGTAGATCTCGTTGAACTCGCGGCCCTTTCTCGTCATCTTCGAGTAGATCGAGTAGAAGTGCTTGGCGCGGCCGGAGATCTCGGCCTCGATCCCGAGCGCGTCGAGCTCGCGCGACAGGTACGCGCCGGCCTCGTTGACGTAGCGCTCGCGCTCGGCGCGCTGCTGGTTGACGAGGCCCTTGATCTCCGTGTACTTGCGCGGGTGGAGGGTCGCGAAGGCGAGGTCCTCCAGCTCCCACTTGATCGCGTGGATGCCGAGGCGGTGCGCGATCGGCGCGTAGATGTCGAGCGTCTCCTTCGCCTTCTCGATCTGCTTCTGCTTCGACATCGCCTCGATCGTGCGCATGTTGTGCAGGCGATCGGCGAGCTTGATCAGGATGACCCGGATGTCCGAGGCCATCGCGACCATCATCTTGCGGTAGTTCTCGGCCTGCGCCTCGTCGCGCGATGAGAAGGTGAGGCCGGTCAGCTTCGTCACGCCGTCGACCAGCCCGGCGATCTCGTCGCCGAACTTCTCGCTGACGTCCTCCAGCGACGCGGAGGTGTCCTCGACGGTGTCGTGCAGCAGCGCGGCGCAGAGGGTCTCGGTGTCGAGCCGCATCCCGGCGCAGATCTTCGCGACGCCGACCGGGTGGTTGATGAACTGCTCGCCGGACTTGCGGCGCTGGTCGGCGTGGTGCTCGCAGGCGTAGACGAAGGCGCGCTCGACCTGCTCGCGGTCGATCGTCTGCGGGCTGCCGGAGGCGTGCTCCTCGACGATCGCGAACAGGTCGCCGAGCAGCTCGCGCTCGCTGGCGGAGAGCCCCGCGGCCTCGACCGGGCTGGGCGTCAGCGGATGGTCGACGCCGTCGACCGGCATCCGCCCGCCGCCGACCGCCTGCTCGGCGTGGGCGACGGCCGTCTCGATGTCGGCAGGGCCGGTCGTCCCCGTCAGGTGGGGCGTGCGTCCGTTGGTGTCGTCTCGAGCAGGAATCGCTGGCCGTCCTCGTGTCGCGCTGTCGCAGCCCGGTGGATCGCGGAGCGCTCGAGCGCGGTGCGCTCGGCGTCCATGACCCGCAGGGCCTGCAGCTCCCGGTCGAGGCTGACGAGCCCGAGCTCCTCGAGGACGCCCACCAGACGCGCGGCGTGCGCCGCCGAACGTCCGTGCCCGTCCCCGCGAAGCAGACGCCCGAGCTCCTCGCCGGCCGCGCCGCCGCGGTCCCGCAGGACCCGGTAGAGCGGCACGAGCGAAGCACGGATGCCGTACTCCGACTCATGGATCTGCACAGCAAATCGTAGCTCAGCGTCGCCCCACGTCAGATGTGCGAAGGAATTCGCCCGTCCGGGGATGCCGGCGCGCAGCAGCTCCTCCTGCGCCGGCAGCGCCGGCGGGTCGAGCGCGACGAGGTGGTCGAAGCGGTCGGCGAGCGCCGGATCGCGCTCCAGCGCGGCCCACGAGCAGAGCGCGAAGCCGCCGACGCGGGCGCTCAGCCCGGCCAGCCGGCGCGGCACGTCGGCGCAGACCGCGAGTGCC
>JAEXXR010000510.1 GCA_023405705.1 Actinomycetes bacterium | reverse complement strand
ACCCCCCACGCGACGGCCGGCGCGCCCGCGCCGGCCGCCCGGAACGCCTCGGTCTCCTGCGCCGTCCGCCACATCGGCTGCAGCTCACGCGGCGGCCCGGGCAGCACCAGCACCGTCGGCCCCTCCGCCCCCGCCTCGCCGGCGGCCGACGGCGGGACGACGAGCCCCGGCGCGGTCCCGACCGGCTCCAGCACCGTCGCGCCGTCGGGCACGAGCGCCTGCTTGCGGTTGGAGCGCAGGATCGCCTCGGGGTCGAGGTCGGGCCAGCGCTGCATCAGCGGCTTGAGGATCTCGGCGATCCGCCCGAACAGCGCCTCGTCCAAGGCGGAAGGCCGGCCCTGGAACTGCGCGACGACGTCGGCGGTGAGATCGTCGGCGGTCGGGCCGAGGCCGCCGGAGGTGACGATCAGACCGACGCCCTCGCCAGCGAGGAAGCGCAACGCGGCGAGCAGGTCCTCGGGCCGGTCGCCGACGACGACGATGTGCGCCGCGTCGACGCCGATCTCGCGCAGCCGCTCCGACAGCCACGGCCCGTTGCGGTCGCTGATGATCCCGCTGAGGACCTCGGTCCCGGTGACGACGATGCCGGCGCGCGCGCTCATCTCAGCGGTCCCCGCTCAGGTGCAGAGCGGTTGCTGGTCCTCCGGCAGCGGTCTCGCGCCGGAGCGGTCGATCGAGAAGCCGATCGCGGTCGAGGAGGCCGGCACCTCGACGGCTCTCCCGTTGACTCTCACCTGCACGTTGCCGTTGCCGAGCGTCAGTCTCATCGCTCTCGCGCGCTGCAGCGGGACCGGATCGCCGGCTCTGTAGATCGTGCCGGGGATCAGGGTGTTGCCGTCCTGGTCGACGAGGCAGACGTAGACGTCGCCGGTCGGCGTCAGCCGCAGCCCGGCCTGCGTCGGCGCGGCCGCTCTTCTCTGCGGCTGTCTTCTCTCCCCGCCGCCCGAGCCGGACCCTCTTCTCGCCGGCGCTCTTCTGGCCGTCGTCTGGGTTGTCGTCGTCGCGCCGTCGCCGCCTCTGTCGTCGTCGCCGCCGAGCGAGCCGACGACGAACAGCGCGCCGACGATGATCGCCAGCAGCGCGACGGTGATCAGCCAGCGGGGCGCGCTGCCCCCGCCTCCGCCCATCCCGCGGCCGCCGCCGCTCCAGCTCCCGCCGCCGCCGCGCGCCGAACGGCCGCGATCACGACTGAGGCCCGGGCTGACGGCGCGCAGCTCGTTCTCGCTCGGGCGCTCGTAGCGGAGTTTGTACTCCTCCACGAGCGAGCGGGCGTCGAGGTCGAGATAGTCCGCGTACTCGCGGATGAAGCTCTTGACGAAGGTCGACCCCGGCAGCAGGGACCACTCCTCGTTCTCGATCGCGCGCAGGTACTTCGCGCGTATCTTCGTCGCCTGCTCGACCTCGGTGATGTCGATCCTGGCGCTCATGCGCGCCTCGCGAAGAGTTGAGCCGATCTCGGACATTGGCCGCCGAAGGCTATCGATCCAGCGCCTGCGGCTACTGCCCGTCGTCGTCGCCGTCGTCGATGCGCTCGGCCTCGGGGCCCGCGCTCGGCGTCGGCAGCGGCATCTGGTCGCCGGGACGCTCGCCCGGCGGCGGTCCGGCTCTCTCGGCGAGCGCGACGAGGATCCGCGGCACGTCGGCCTCGGTGATCAGCACCTGGCGCGGCTTGGAGCCCTCGTAACCGGAGATGATCCCGCGCCGCTCCAGCATGTCGATCAGGCGGCCGGCGCGCGTGTAGCCGAGCCGCAGGCGGCGCTGCAGCATCGACGTCGACGCGGTCCCCATCTGCGCGACGAGGCCGATCGCCTCCTCCAGCAGCGGATCCTCGTCGGGGTCGAACCCGTCGTCGGCCGCGTCGGCCTCCTCGGCGTCCTCGTCGACGACCTCCTCCAGCAGCTCCTCCTGGAACTCCGGCTCGCCCTGCTTGCGCCACTGCTCGGTCAGCTCGGCGATCTGGTCCTCGTCGACGTAGGCGCCCTGGATCCGCTGCAGCTTCGAGGAGCCGACCGGCGAGAACAGCATGTCGCCCTGGCCGAGCAGCGACTCGGCGCCGTTCTGGTCGAGGATCACGCGCGAGTCGGTCTGCGAGGAGACGGCGAAGGCGATCCGCGACGGGACGTTCGCCTTGATCATGCCGGTGATCACGTCGACGCGCGGCGACTGCGTCGCGAGCACGAGGTGGATGCCGACGGCGCGGGCCTTCTGTGCCAGGCGGATGATCGAGTCCTCGACGTCGGCCGGCGCGACCATCATCAGGTCGGCGAGCTCGTCGATCACGCAGAGGATGTACGGCAGGCGCGACTCGCCGCGCTCCTCGCGCCGTCTGTTCAGCTCCGGCAGCGAGCGGGTCCGCGCCAGCGACATGATCCCGTAGCGCTCCTCCATCTCCTTGACGAGGTTCTGGAGCGCGTTGGCGGCCTTGCGCGGGCTGGTGATGACCGGCGTCAGCAGGTGCGGGATCGACTCGTAGTGGTTGAGCTCGACCTGCTTGGGGTCGACCAGCACGAGCTTCACCTCGTGGGGGTCGGCGTGCAGCAGGATGCTCGACAGCATCGCGTTGACGCAGCCGGACTTGCCGGCGCCGGTCGTGCCGGCGACGAGCAGGTGCGGCATCTTCGCGAGGTCGACGCCGATCGCGCGGCCGGCGACGTCCTTGCCGAGCCAGACGGTCAGCGGGGACCAGTCGGCCGGCGGCTCCTGGAAGACGTCGCCGAGGTGGACGATCCTACGGCGCGCGTTCGGCACCTCGACGCCGACCGCCTGCTTGCCGGGGATCGGCGCGAGGATGCGCACGTCGGTCGCGGCGAGCGCGTAGGCGAGGTCGTCCTTGAGGTTGGCGACTCTGCCGACTCTCGTGCCCGGCGCGAGCCGCAGCTCGTAGCGGGTGATGTGCGGGCCGGCGACCATGCCGACGACCTTCGAGTCGATCTTGAAGTGCTCGAGCGCCTCGACCAGCTGGGCTGCCGTTCTCTCCTGCCCAGCGGTGTCGGGCCGCGTCTGCTCCGGCGTGGAGCGGGTCAGGAAGCGGCCGCTGGGGATCCGCCAGACGAAGTCGGGCGAATCGGTGACGGAGGCGCGGTAGCGGCCCTGCGGCGTCAGGTCGGCGGGGTCGACGTCGACGGGACCGGTCGTGACGCCCGGCTCGTCGGGCTCCTCCAGCTCCAGCTCGGGGATCTCGTCGGCGTCGTCGAGCGCATCGGCCTCGTCCGCGTCGTCGGCGGTGTCGATCACGGGCGCCGGCGTCAGCGTCGGGAAGTCGTCGGTCGCCGGCTCGCCGTCGAGCGCGGCCGCGGAGACGTCGAGGTCGTCCTCGTCGTCGTCCCACGCGAGCGGCGCGGGCGGCGCGACCTGCGCCGGCTCGTCGCCGTAGAGGTCGGGGTAGCGCTCGCGGCCGTCGAGCGACGGCGCGTCGGCGTGGTTGGCGCGCACGACCAGTCTCGACGGCTCCAGCTCCGGCGGCGTGAGCGGCTCGGGGACGCCGCCGAGCGTGTCGTCGTCGAGCGGCGTCTCCCCCACTTCGTCCTCTGGAGCGGCGACGATCGTGCGACGTCTGCGCGGCGCTCTCGTCGGCGCGGGCGCCGGCTCCTCGACGTACCGTGAGGGCGCGAGCGTCGCGGCACGGCGGCTGGTCTCGGCGACGCCCTGGCCGGCGCTGCGCAGCACGCTGGCGATCGTGACGCCGCTCAGCAGCACGAGCGCGGCGAGCAGCAGGAAGATGGCGATGATGTGCGCGCCGACGTCGGAGAAGAGCGTCGAGGCGACCCAGTAGAGCGACTCGCCGATCGCGCCGCCGCGCTCCTTCAGCACGTCGGCGTCCCACATGTCGTTCCCGGGACGGCCGCCGCCGCCGAGGCCGAGCGTGCCGGCCGCGAGCGACAGCTCGATCGCACCGAACAGGCACCAGGCGCCGGCCCGCAGCGGTCTGATGCTGGGGATCAGCGCGCGCGCGATCACCAGCACGCCGCCGAGCACGAGGACGACCGGCGCGGCGTAGGCGACGCGGCCGAACAGCAGCATCAAGCCGTTCTGAAGCCCTTCGCCGAGCTGCCCGCCGGCCGACCCGGCGTACATCACGAAGGCGAGGAAGACTCCGAGCGCGCCGAGCCCGAGCCCGACGAGGTCGATCTGATGCGGTGCGAGCTGCGGGAGCCCGAGTCCCGGGGCTGAGGAGCGACGGGCGCGGGATCTTGCGCGGGATCTCGATCTCGCGGGTCTACGGCGGCTGGTTCTGGCCATCTCCGGGATCACGTTCGACGTGCGCGCGCGGTCCCCTCCCCGTCTCGGCGCGCTAACGAATCGCTAAAAACCCGCACCGAGCGGGCCTTTCCCGTCTACGATCCAGCGCATGAGCGATTACGCCCGCCCCGCCCGCGTGCTCGTCGTGGAGGACGACGACGAGATCGCGCAGGTCCTCCAGCGCTCGCTGCGCATGGAGGGCTACGACGTGCGCACCGCCGGGGACGGCGTGAGCGCGCTCGACGAGGCGCACTCCTTCCTGCCCGACCTCGTGATCCTCGACCTCGGCCTGCCCAAGCTCGACGGGATCGACGTCGCCAAGACGCTGCGCAGAGGCGACGACGTGCCGATCCTGATGCTCACGGCGCGCGACGCGCTGGAGTCGCGCGTCGAGGGGCTCGACGCCGGCGCCGACGACTACCTCGTCAAGCCGTTCGAGCGCCAGGAGCTGCTGGCGCGCCTGCGCGCGCTGCTGCGCCGCCGCCCGCCGCGCGGCTCGGCGCCGCTGACGGTCGGCGACCTGCGCCTCAACCCCGACACGCACGAGGTCCACCGCGGCGAGCGCTCGATCGAGCTGACCCAGCGCGAGTTCGAGCTGCTGGAGTACCTGATGCGCAACGAGCGGATCGTGATCTCGCGCCAGCGGCTGCTCGACGAGGTCTGGGGCTACGACCCGTTCTCGACGACGAACACGATCGAGGTGTTCGTCTCCAACCTGCGACGGAAGCTGGAAGCGGACGGTGAGCCTCGGCTCCTCCACACGATCCGCGGCGCAGGCTACGTACTCCGCGTACCGTAGGGTCCCGACCCGCTGGCGCCTCGCCGGCGGCTCGGCGGCGCTGACGTTCGTGATCCTGCTCGGCTTCGCGATCATCGTCGGCTTCCTCACGACGCGGCAGATCGGGATCCAGTTCAACGACGCCGTCGGCAGAACGGCGAGCTACCTGGCCGACCGCGCCGACGTCCAGTACAGCGACGACGGCTTCTCGGCCTCCTGTGGCAAGCTCGGCGACCTCTCCAGCGGCGAGGCGGCGAAGGTCGCCGTCTACGACGCGAGCAACCTGCAGCTGCTGTGCTTCTACGGCAGCCAGCGCACGAGAGTGCTGGTCCCGCGCGCCAACACCTCCTATCCGCGCGACGAGGACGGCTACCGCGTCGAGGTGCGCCAGGTCCCGATCCACCCGATCGGCACCGGGATACTGCTGTACGCGCGGCCGCTGTCGGCGACGAAGGCGACCGTCGCGAAGGTCCGCGTCTTCCTCGCGCTCGGGATCCTCGGCGGCACCGCGCTGGCGCTCGCCGCCGGCCTGCTCGTCGCCCGCCGCGCGATGGCGCCGATCCAGGAGCTGACGGTCACCGCACGCGAGATCGCGCGCACCCGCGACCCCAGCCGCCACCTGCCGATGCCCGAGGCCGACGACGAGGTCGCCGAGCTGGCGCGCACGCTCGACGGGATGCTGGAGGCGCTCGACGCCGCCCACAACGAGACCGAGGCGATGCTGGAGCGCCAGCGCCAGTTCGTCGCCGACGCCTCCCACGAGCTGCGCACGCCGCTGACGAGCGTGCTCGCCAACCTCGAGCTGCTGGAGGAGACGCTCGACGGCGACCAGCGCGACGCCGCCGCCTCCGCCCTTCGCTCCTCGCAGCGGATGCGCCGGCTGGTCGCCGACCTGCTGCTGCTCGCGCGCGCCGACGCCGGCCGCGTCGTCCCCCACGAGCCGACCGACCTCGGCCGCGTGCTGCTCGACGTCGCCGGCGAGCTGGAGCCGCTCGCCGCCCGCGACGACCACGAGCTGTCGGTCGACACCGGCCCGCCCGGGACGCCCGCGGTCGTCTCCGGCGCCCGCGACGAGCTGCACAGGATGGCGCTCAACCTGATCGAGAACGCGCTGCGCCACACGCCGCCCGGCACGCACGTGCGCGCGATCCTCTCGACCGACGAGGCCGGCCACGTCGTGCTGACGGTGCAGGACGACGGCCCGGGGATCCCGCCGGCGATCCGCTCGAGGCTGTTCGAGCGGTTCGTGCGCGGCGCCGGCGACACCGGCGGCAAGGGCGGCGGCTCCGGCCTCGGCCTCTCGATCGTCCGCGCGGTCGCGCTCTCGCAC
>JAEXXR010000297.1 GCA_023405705.1 Actinomycetes bacterium | reverse complement strand
CTCCAGCCCGTCAGCGTCGACGTCGAGCGCGACGACCCGCCAGCCGTCCGCCAGCAGCCGCCGCGCGATCGCCTCGCCGATGCCTGCGGCGGCGCCGGTCACCACGACCGTCCGCTGCGCGCTCATGCCCGTCCCTCCAGCGCGCGGCGGCGCAGCAGGTCGAGCGCGACCAGCACGATCATCAGCAGGCCGATCACGACCGTCTGCCAGTTGGTCTCCAGGCCGAGCGAGACGACGCCGTTGGAGATCACCTGCAGCGTGACGATCCCGACGAGCGTGCCGATCACCGTCGCCGAGCCGCCGAAGAGGCTCGTGCCGCCGATCACCACCGCGGCGATCGACATCAGCTCCCAGGAGCGGCCGACGGCCGGGTCGCCGGTGCCGAGGCTGGCCGCCTGCAGCAGGCCGGCGACGGCGGCGAGCACGCCCATCAGCACGAACGCCTGCAGCTTCACGCGGCGCGGGTCGATGCCGATCGTGCGCGCCGCCTCCGGGTTGGCGCCGGTCGCCAGCAGCTTGCGGCCGAACAGCGTCCGCCGCAGCGTGAACTCGCCGATCAGCACGAGCGCGACGAGCACGAGGACGATCACGCTGACTCTGTTGAACTTGGTCGAGCCGAAGTCGCTCCACGCCTCCGGCAGCGGGAAGATCGTCATGCCGTGCGCGAGGAAGTCGACGATCCCGCGGCCGATGTACAGCGTCCCGATCGTGACGATGAACGACGGCACGCCGAGGCGGGTCGTGACGAGGCCGTTGAGCAGGCCGAAGGCGACGCCGATCAGCAGCGCGACGGCGAAGCCGCCGACGAGCGGCCAGCCGCTGTTGACGGTCAGGTCGGCGGCGACGTAGCCCGACAGCGCCGCGACGGCGCCGACCGACAGGTCGAACTCGCCGCAGGCGATCAGCAGCGTCTGCCCGACCGCGACGATCCCGACGAACGCCAGCGTATTGAGGATCAGCACGAGGTTCGCGTAGCCGAGGAAGGCGTCGTTGGCGAGGCCGAAGAAGACGATCGCCACGACCAGCGGGAAGACGACGGCGGCGCCCTGCTGGAGGCCGGCGGTGCGGCGCAGCAGCGTGTCGCGGCCGCGCGCCTGCGGGCGCTGCTCCTCCTGCGACTCGATCGCGAGCTGGCTCATCGGTCGGTCCCTCCCTCGGCGGCGGCCGCCGTCGTCATCGCGGCGGCCATCAGCCGCTCCTCGCTCGCGTCGGCGACGTCGAAGCGGTCGCGCACCTGCCCGTCGCGCAGCACGACGAAGCGGTCGCAGATCCCCAGCAGCTCGGCCGACTCCGAGGAGACGACGACGATCGCGACGCCGGCCTCCGCCAGCCCGGCGATCAGCCGGTAGATCTCGGCCTTCGCGCCGACGTCGACGCCGACGGTCGGCTCGTCGAGCAGCAGCACCTTCGGCTGCGTCCCGAGCGCGCGGGCGAGCATCACCTTCTGCTGGTTGCCGCCGCTGAGGTTGACGACCGGGTTGTCGACCGACGGCGTCGCGATCGAGAAGCGCTCGACCGCCTCCTGCGCGACGGCGCGCTCGCGACCCGGGTCGATCACCAGCCGGCCGAGCGTGCGCAGGTAGGAGAGCGTCACGTTCTCGCGCACGCCGAGGTTGAACAGCAGACCGGCGCGCTTGCGGTCCTCGGTCACGAGGCCGATGCCGAGCGCCAGCGCCTCGCGCGGCGAGCGCGGCCGCACCTCGGCGCCGTCGAGCACGATCCGCCCGGAGGCGACCGGCAGGTGGCCGTAGACGGCGTTCAGCAGCTCGCTGCGGCCGGAGCCGACGAGGCCGCCGATCCCGACGATCTCGCCGGCGTGGACGGAGAGGCTGACGTCCTCGACGGCGAAGGCGCCGCTGCGGCCGGGCGCTCGCACGCTCAGCCCCTCGATCCGCAGCAGCTCGCGCGGCTGGACGCGCGGCGCCTCGGGACGGGGCGGGTACAGCTCGGTCAGCCGCCGCCCGATCATCGAGCCGATGATGCGGCCGGGGTCGAACGCGTCGCGACCGATCTCGTCGACGACCCTGCCGTCGCGCAGGACGGTGACGCGGTCGCAGAGGTCGATCACCTCGTCGAGGCGGTGGCTGACGAAGATCGCGGTCAGCCCGCCGTCGCGCAGGCTCTTGACGATCTCCAGCAGGCGGCTGGTCTCCTCGCGCGTCAGCGCCGAGGTCGGCTCGTCGAGGATCAGCACGCGCGGCTCGCGGTAGAGCGCGCTGGCGATCATCACGAGCTGCTTGCTGCTGGAGCTGAGGTGGCCGCAGGGCGTGCGCGCGTCGAGCGGCAGCCCCCGGTCGGCCAGGAAGGCGGCGGCGCGGCGCTGCAGCTCGCGGGGGTTCACGAGCGCGCGGCCGTCGCCGCCGAAGCAGATGTTCTCGCCGACGGAGAGCGTGTCGATCACGCTCGTCTCCTGCGGCACGATCGCGATCCCGAGCGCGCGGGCGTCCTGCGGGGCGTGCAGCTCGACGGGCTCGCCGTCGACGCGCATGACGCCGTCGTAGGAGCCGGACGGATGCAGGCCGTCGAGGATCTTCAGCAGCGTCGACTTGCCGGCGCCGTTCTCGCCGACGAGGCCGTGGACCTCGCCGCGGCGGACGCGCAGCGTCACGTCGTCGAGCGCGGTCACGCCGCCGAAGCGCTTCGTGATCGACGTCAGCTCGAGCGCGTGCTGCGGCTGGGTGGGATGCGTCTGGGAGGCAGTCATGGTGGGGAGCCGGCGGGCCCGCGAAGGCCCGCCGGCGGTCGCTTCAGCGGATCAGGTCCCCGCCTTCTCGAGGATCGCGTAGTACTCGTCGGCGTTCTCTCTCGTCACGATCGGCGACTCGGGCAGCACCTCGGCCTCGACCTCCTCGCCGCAGATGACGTCGCGCAGCGCCTCGACGGCGAGCGCGTGCTCCTCGAAGATCGGCTGCGCGACGACCGCGAACGCTCTGCCCGATCTGATCAGGTCGAGGTTCGGGCGCGTGTAGTCCATCCCGACGACGACCACGCTGCGGCCGGTCTCGTCCGCGGCGCTCGACCACGTCTTGACGCCACCGCCGGTCGTCGAGAACGCGGCGACGATCTCCTTGTCGCCCTGGAGGATCGAGCTCGCTCTGGCGATCGCCGCGGCCGGCTCGAAGCCCTCGACCTGCGACTTCAGCACCTTCACGTCCGGGAACTGCTCGGCCATCGCGCTGGCGAACGCCTCGGCCGCGAGGTTCTCGGTCGGGTTGAGCGAGCCCTGCGTGACGGCGACGACGCCTCTGCCGCCGATCTCCTCGCCGATCGCCGCGGCCGCCTCGGCGCCGTATCTCTCGGGATCGGGACGTATCGTCTGCTTGAGGCCGAGGCTCTCGCCGTCGGGCACCGGGCTGTGCGTGACGACGACCGGGATGCCCTGGTCGGAGGCCTGCTTGATCAGCGGGTAGAGCGACGGGTCGAACGCCTGCAGGACCATGCCGTCGCTGCCCTGCGCCAGCGCCTGCTGGCCGAGCGCGAGCACTCTCTGCGGGTCGGCGTCCTCGGTCAGCATCACCTCGCCGTCGAAGCCGAGCTCGTCGGCCTTCTCGGTGAACCCGGCCGCCATCACCTGCAGCACCGGGTTGGACTTCAGCGGCCCGACGTACTGGATCTTCTTGCCCTCGACCGAGCACTCCTTCGCACCGGCGTCGCCGGCCGTCGTGCTGGTCGCGGCGGCCTGCGCCGAGGTGTCGGCGCTGCTGTCGTTGCTGTCGCCGCAGCCCGCTGCGAACAGCGCCGCGCAGAGGCCGGCCGCCAGGCCGACCCTGGGAATGAACGACGTACGTGCCACGTGTGGTCTCTCCTCCGGTAACTGATGCGTTGTTGCGTGAAGGTCAGGCGAGGCGCGTGCGGCGCAGCTGGTCGACGGCGAGCGCGGCGATCATCACGACGCCGACCGCGACCGGCTGGAGCGCCGACTCGACGCCGGCGATCACCAGGCCGGTGCTGACGACCTGCAGGAACAGGACGCCGAGCAGCGCGCCCGCGACCGAGCCGATGCCGCCGCGCAGGCTGACGCCGCCGACGACGACCGCCGCGATCACCGACAGCTCCCACTCGATCCCGATCTGCGGATCGCCCGATCTGAGGCGCGCCATCAGCAGCACGCCCGCCAGCGCGGCGAGGCAGCCGGTGATCGCGAAGGCCGCGATCTTGACGCGGTCGGTGCGGATGCCCGCGAGCTGCGCCGCCTCGGCGTTGCCGCCGGTCGCGTACAGCCGGCGGCCGAAGCCGCTGCGGCGCACGACCGCGTCGGCGAGCAGCGCCAGCACGGCGAAGACCCAGACGCTGAGCGGCAGCCCGAGGACGGTGCCCGCGAGCGCTCTGACGCCGTCGGGCAGCGGGTAGACCTCGCGGCCGTCGCTGATCACGTAGGCCCCGCCGCGCGCGGCGAACAGCATCCCGAGCGTGACGATCAGGGCCGGCAGCCCGACCTTCACCGTCAGCAGCCCGTTGACGAGCCCGACGCCGAGGCCGACGCACAGCGCCAGCGCGATCGCGACCGGGATCGGCAGCGACGCTCTCGTCATCAGCACCGCCGCGACGACGGCGCCGAGCGAGGCGACCGAGCCGACCGAGAGGTCGAACTCGCCGGCGATCAGCAGCATCGTCTGCCCGATCGCGACCAGCCCGACGAACGCGATCGTGCGGATCGTCGACTCGACCGTCTGACCACTCGCGAAGGCGGGGCTGACGAGCGTGAAGACGACGATCGCGACCAGCAGCGCGGCGATCAGCCCGATCTCCGGCGAGCGCAGGGCGCGATCTCGCAACGCGAGCACGAGCGTGTCTCCGCCACGGGGGCGGGAGCTGTTGTCCACCTGATCTCTCCTCTTTCCTGTCCGGGCTGCCGGCGGCCGCGACGCCTCCGGCTTCCCTCCTGCCGGGAACGTTGGGAACGTTCCCTATTCAGGTTCTAACACAGTCGTGTCACCGCCGTCAACAAATTCACCCGATCCCCTTCGAGACGGCGATCTTCACGTCTTTGACGTGACCTTCGCATCCCTGCTACAAATGCGCTCAGTGAATGGGAACGATCCCAACGGCGGACGTCAGCGCGGCGTCACGATCATCGACATCGCGAGAGCGGCCGGCACCTCGAAGACGACCGTCTCGCGCGTGCTCAACGGCGAGGCCGGCGTCGCACCGGCCACGCGCACGCACGTGACCGAGGTGGCGGCGAGGCTCGGCTACCGCGCGAACACCGCCGCCCGCTCCCTGCGCACGCGCAGCAGCGCGCTCGTCGGCTTCCTCGTCCCCCACCTCAACGAGGTCTTCAGCCAGCAGGCCGAGAGACTGTCGCTGGAGCTGCGCCACCACGGCGTCGACCTCGTCATCTCGACCTCCGACTGGGATCCGCAGGCCGAGGTCGAGATCGTCGAGCGGATGGCCTCGCGCGGCGTCGACGCGCTCGTGCTGTCGCTGACGAGCGACCGCAACCCCGGCGTCGCGCGGCTGCTGAGAACGCTCGACCCGGCGCTCGTGCTGCTCGACCGCGAGGTGCGCGGGATCGCCGCCGACACCGTCCTGACCGACCAGTCCGGCGGCGTCGAGGGCGCCGTCGCCCACCTCGTCGAGCTGGGCCACGAGCGGATCGGCCTGATCTCGATGACCGACGTCAACCGCCCCGGCCGCGAGGTCCCGGCGGCGTGGCGGCGGGCCGGCGCGCGCGCCGGGCTGGAGTTCGGCCCCGACCTCAACGTCGCCCTCCCCCGCTTCGACGCCGCCTCGGGCGCGAGCGCGATCGACCGCCTGCTGGGAGCCGACGTGACGGCGGTGATCGCCTGCGTGCCGGAGGCGGCGATCGCCGGCGTCCTCTTCGACCTGCGCGACCGCGGCATCTCGATCCCCGGCGACCTCAGCCTCGTCGGCTACCACGAGCCGGTGCTCGCCTCCGCGAAGGAGCCGCGGATCGCCGCGATCACGCGCGACTACGGCGAGATGGGCGTGATCGCCGGCCGCCTCGCCATCACCCGCCTCGCCAACCGCGACATGCGCCCCCGCATCGAGACGGTCCGCACCGGCTTCATGCCGGCGTCGTCGACCGCCCCGCCGCGGCGCTGACCCCCGGTCATTGG
This sequence comes from Actinomycetes bacterium, assembly GCA_023405705.1. The sequence goes on along the minus strand of JAEXXR010000297.1, from coordinate 4,225 downwards.
CGCATCGTCGTCGGATAGCGACGACAGAACGCCAGTGATCCGGCTCGCGTCAGGTCTGCGGGCTGCCGTAGGCCGGGTTGCGCTCGACGTGCTCGCGCATGCGGTCGCGGGCGGCGTCGGCGTCGCCGTCGCGGATCGCCGCGGCGATCGCCTGCAGGTCGTCGGCGACGGCGCCCATCACCTCCGCGTCGGCGGTCACGCCCATCGCCTGGACGGCCTCGCGCAGCGGGTGGTTGATCGCCTGCATCACCGCGACGCGGACCTGGTTGCGGGCGGCCTCTGCGACCGTCTCGTGGAAGGCGACGTCGTGCTCGGCGAGCCGCTCCCAGGCGCCGTCGGCGGCCGCCTCGGCGACCGCGGCGGCGAGCCCCAGCAGCCGCTCCACCTCCTCCGGCGTCGCCCGTCTCGCCGCCCACCACGCCGTCTCGCCCTCGAAGCTGACGCGGAACTCCAGCAGCTCGCCGCGGCTCGGCGGCCGGAAGCGCAGCAGCGTCTCCAGCGCCTCGCCGACGTTGCGGCCGCTCGGCTCGGCGACGAAGATGCCGCCGCTGCGGCCCGGCCGCACCTCGACCAGGCCCTGCAGCTCCAGCGTCCGCAGCGCCTCGCGCACCGTCGAGCGCCCGACGCCCATCAGCTCGCCCAGCTCGCGCTCGTTCGGCAGCCGGTCGCCGGCGGCGTAGCGGCCGCTCAGCAGGCCGTCATGCAGCTGGCGCACGACCTCGTCGAACGAGCGCGTGATGCGGACGGCCGTGAACGGATGGTCGATCGGCGCGGGCGGGTCGGGCTGCTGGCTCACGAGGGACAGCCTACGACCCCCCGGCGGATGGCACGATCGCGAGCGGCCGCACCGGCGAGCCGGTCCCGCCGACGTACTTCAGCGGCAGCACGACGACGGTGAACTCACGCGGCGCGGCGCGCGCCAGCTGCTCCAGTCTGAGGTTCTCGACGATCGGGATGCCGGCGCGCACGAGCAGGATCACGTGGCCCGGCAGGATCGAGTCGGTGACGTCGTCCCAGCGGTCGAGCGAATCCCACACGACGTTGTCGGCGCCGACCGCCGCGACCGCCTGCGCGGCCAGCCACTCCGATCCCTCGCGCGCGATGCCGGGCGCGCGCAGGTAGCGCTCCGGGTCGTCCCAGCAGGCGCCGTAGCCGGTCCGCACGAGCACGACGCAGCCCGGCTCGATCGGCTGCGGCGACGCCTCGGCCGCGGCCCGCAGCTCCTCGGCCGAGATCAGCTCGTCAGGCGGCAGCGGGCCGTCGAGGCCGCGCAGCGCCGGCAGGTCGAGCAGCACGCCGGGCCTGACCAGCGGCGGCAGTCTCTCGACGCCGTGCTCGGCGAAGCCGGTCGAGGTCTGCACCGTCGCGTCGACCCGGACGCCGCCGTGCATGCAGAGGTCCTCGGCCTGGTGGGAGAGCGCGTCGACGTGCGTGCCGGCGTGCTCGGGGGTGCAGATCAGGCCGGAGGCGCTCGTGCGTCTGCCGAGGCCCGGCTCGTGCCGGCGGTGGAGCCCGAAGACGAGCCCCGGCGCGTGCACCGGCGCGATCGGGTCGCCCATCCGCCGCGGCTGCTCCAGGTCGATCAGCGTGGCCGCGGCGAGCTGCTCGGCGAGCGTCATGCCGCCTCCCCCCGCCGCGCGTTGAGGACGTTCGCCATGTTGTCGGCCCATGCCTGCGCCGGGAACTCCGGATCCTTGCCGAAGCGCACCAGCCAGTCCTCCGCGTCGTCGTCGATCACGACCGCGTACGCCTCTGCCTCCTCGACGACGGCGAGCTGTCCGTCGACCGGCGTCCCGCTCCCGCCGCGCAGCAGCGGGACGCCGAGCTGCGCCGGACGCGGCGCGCCGCTCATGAGGCCGCAGCCGCCGCGCGCCGGCCGCCGACGCTCAGCAGCACGCGCCCCTCGGCGACGCGCACGTTGTAGCGGCGCAGCTGGATGTGCGGGTAGGCGAGGCATCTGCCGGTCGGCACGTGGAACTCCAGGCCGTGCCACGGGCAGGCGACGATCTCGCCGTCGTGGACCCACTCCTTTCTCCAGTCGCCGTCGGCGGCCTGGCGGAAGGTGCCGGTCAGCCTCGCGACCTCGCACAGCGGGCCGGTCTGGTGCGGGCAGACGTTCGGCAGCGCGTGCAGCTCGCCGCCGACGTTGAAGACGCCGACCTGGCGCCCGGAGATCTCGACGACGGCCCGCGAGCCGTCCGGGAACTGCTCGATCCCGCCGATGTCCTGCTCGGTGCCGGCGGCCATCACGCGGCGCTCCCCGGCAGGTTGAGGCGGCGCCCCTGCGCGTCGATGTTGAACAGCTCCAGCGCGTTGGTGCCGAACAGCTGGCGGCGCTGCTGGTCGGTCATCGGGATCTGGTCGAGCTTCATCGGGTGGTCGAAGTCGTGGTGGGGCCAGTCGGTCGCGAACATGACGCGGTCCCAGCCGTCCATCAGCTCGATCATCTTCGCCACGTCGCCCATGTCCTCGGGCTCCTCGATCGGCTGCGTCGCGACCCACCAGTCCTTCAGGTAGTGGCTCGGCCGCTCCTCCAGGAACGGGCACTCGCGGCGGCGCTCGAGGTACTCCTTGTCGAGCCGGCTCATGATGAACGGCATGAACGAGACGCCGGCCTCGGCGACCGCGATCCGCAGCTTCGGATAGCGGACCGGGACGCCGGTCGTGATCATGTCGACGCAGTTGGCCATGATCGAGAAGGTGTGGCTGCAGGTGTGGCGCGCCAGCTCGTTGTCGAAGCCGTGGTTGTTGAACGGGAAGACCGGGTGGGTGACGGTGACGCTGTGCAGCAGCACCGGCAGGTCGGCCGCCTCGGCCGCCTCCCAGATCGGGTCGTACATGCGGTGGCCCCAGAGCGGGTCGAGGCCGGCGCAGGGCAGGTAGACGCCGATGATCTCCGGGTGGCTGGCGTACTTCTCGATCTCGCGCGCGGCGTCGCGCGGGTCGTGCGGGCAGGCGACGATGCAGCCGAGCAGCTTGTCTCTCGCGGAGGTCCACTCCTCCACCAGCCACGTGTTGTAGGCGCGCGCGAGGGCGCTGGCGTAGTCGGCCTGCGTCAGCACCGGCAGCTTCAGCAGGTGGTCGGGGAACAGCACGCCGATGTCGACGTGCAGCGCGTCGATCTCCCTGCGCATCTGGTCCGGGGTCCAGACGGTGCGGCCGGAGTCGTGGGTGGTCGGGAACTTCGCCTGGTAGTCGCCGGCGGAGACGCCCGGCGAGAAGCCGGGGATGTCGAGGTAGCTCTCGGCGGCGTCTCTGATGTGCTCCAGCGCGACCTTCCACGGCATGTCGCAGTACGGCGCCAGCGCGCCGGGCGACTCGTGGACGTGGACGTCGGTGTCGACGATCAGCAGCTCGGAGAGGGGCTCGCGCGCGGTCTGCGGCGGTCCCTCGGCGATGGCGGACATCTCTTCTCTCGCTCCTCGTTCGGCTCAGGTGGTGGTGGTCGTCGTCTCGCGCAGGGCGATCGCGCCGGTCGGGCACGAGCGGGCGGCGAGCCGCAGGCGCTCCTCGTCGGAGCCGGCCAGCGGGACGGCGATGCCGTCGTCGTCCAGCTCGAACCCGCCGGGCGCGAGGTGGACGCAGTTGCCGGCGCCGATGCAGAGGTCGGCGTCGACGATCGCTTCGATCGTCATGTCGGTGCGTGCTCCTTCGTCGTCTGATCCAGCTCGCGGCGGGCCGCCGCGAAGTCGCGTGGCCGGCCGGCCACGCAGGCCGCGACGAGGCGGCCGTCGTGCAGGTAGCGGGCGACCCACTCGCGCCCGTCGCCGTCGACCTCGACCGCGTCCCACTCCGGTGCGTGGCCGGCGTAGCGGACGACGACGCCGTGCTGCTCGGACCAGAAGAACGGCAGCGGCGCGAACGGCGTGTCGATCCCGAGCGCGTTGGCGGCGGCGGCCTCGCCGTGGCGGCAGGCGGTGTCCCAGTGCTCGACGCGCATCGAGCGGCCGTAGCGGGGGTTGTGCCAGCGCGCGCAGTCGCCGGCCGCGAGCACGCCGTCGAGCTCGGTGCGGCAGTGCTCGTCGGTGACGATCCCGTCGTCGATGGTCAGCGGGCTGCCGTCGAGCCAGTCGACGGCCGGCACCATCCCGACGCCGACGACGACCGCGTCGGCGCGCAGCTCGGCGCCGTCGGCGAGGTCGACGCGGAAGCCGTCGCGCTCGCGTCGCACGGCGGTCGCCGCGACGCCCGCGCGCACGTCGACCCCGGCCGCGCGGTGCAGCGC
>JAEXXR010000269.1 GCA_023405705.1 Actinomycetes bacterium | reverse complement strand
CGCGCACGACGATCGCCTTGGGGATCTCGCCGAGGCGCTCGTCGGGGACGCCGACGACGCGCACGTCGCGCACGAGCGGGTGGGCGCGCAGCTCCTCCTCGATCTCCTCGGGCCAGACCTGGAAGCCGCCGCACTTGATCATGTCGCGCTTGCGCCCGACCAGGAAGAGGACGCCATCGGCGTCGAGATACCCCATGTCGCCGGAGTGGACCCATCCGTCGCGGACCAGCTCGCCGGAGGCGGCGGCGTCGTCGACGTAGCCTCTCGTCATCTGCGAGCGGACGACGATCTCGCCGGTCTCGCCCTGCGCCAGCGGGGTGCCGTCGCCGTCGCGGATCTCCAGCTCGACGCCCTCGTAGAGGCGGCCGGCCGAGCCGGCCTTCCACAGCCCGGCCTTCATGTCCCTGGCGGTCCAGCCGGCGATGTGGCCGGTCTCGGTCGAGCCGTAGTTCATGACGATCGGGATCCCGAACGTCTCCTCGAACTGACGGCGCAGGTGGATGCTGAGCGCCTGCCCGGCGATCAGCACCGAGCGCACGGAGGAGAGGTCGGGCGGCTGCGGCGCGTGGACGACGTCGTAGAGCATCGTCGGCAGCAGGAAGAGGCTGTCGAAGCGGTGCTTCTGCAGCAGCTCCGCGAGCGTCGAGACGCGGAAGCGCTCCCACAGCACCGCGGCGCGGCCGACGTGGAAGGCGAACAGCAGCGTGTGCTGGCCGCCGGAGTGGAACAGCGGCAGCGCGACGAGGTTCGGCGAGACGGTGTCGGGTGCGAGCGGGTACGGACCCGGCTTGCCCTTGGAGGCGCGCGCCAGCCGTGCGAGCGACTCCTGCACGCCGCCGTGGGTGACGGAGACCGCCTTCGGCCGGCCGGTCGTGCCGCCGGTGAAGAGGATCACGGCCTCGTCCTCCACCGCGGCCGGCGCCGCCGCCAGGTGGGCGCGCGCGTTGCCGGGCCCGGCGAGCTGGACGGCGGTCAGCAGCGGCAGGTCGGAGGCGGCGAGCGCGACGTCGCGCGCCTCGCCGTCGTGGTCGTCGGCGACGAGCAGGACCGGCGCGGTCTTGGCGATCGACTCGGCCAGCTCGGAGCCGTTGTAGAGGCCGCTGATCGTGACCGGCACGGCGCCGAGCTTCCAGGCGCCGAAGATCGCGAACGCCAGCTCCGGGCCGTTGGCGAGGTAGAGCGCGACCCGCTTCCCCCGCTCGACGCCGGCCGCCGCCAGCGCCCGCGCGCAGGCCGACGCCTCCGCGTCGATCTCCGCATAGCTCCACGCGCGGCCGTCGTCGTGGTGGAGCCCGATCCGCTCGGGGTCCTCCGCGGCGCGCCGCTCCAGGTCGGTGGCGAGGTTCACGTTCCGCTCTCCCATTTCATACCGTCCGGTCGGTACTGAATCTATCGCGCCGAACCGCCACGGTCAACCGCTCGCGTCTGGCGATTCCCACACCGAACGTGCCCACACGCAGATGAGGCGCTGTTTCGGGTCGCATATCGACCCGAAATCGCACCTCATCGGTGCGGACGGCGCCCGCGACGGCGACTACGGCCGGACGACGAGGCCGTCGAGCGCGAGGTTGGCGAGGTCGTCGGCGACCTGATCGGCCGACATCGAGCCGTCGGCGCGGTACCACTGGTGGACCCAGGCCGACATGCCGACGATCCCGAAGACGGCGACGCGCGCGGTTATCCTCGGGTCGAAGAGGCCCTGCTCGATGCCGGCGAGGACGATCTCGTCCATCGCGTGGTCGAGCCTGTCGCGCTTGCGCTTGACGTCCCTCGCCCTGTCGCCGGTCAGGTAGCGGCGCTCCTGGAAGAAGACGGCGACGTGCTGGCGGTAGCGGGTGACCGACAGGACCGACTCGCGGATCACCTCGCGCAGCTGCTCGACCGGCGACTCGACCTCGCCGAGGATCCGGTCGATCGCCTCCTGCTGCACTTCGAGGAACTGGTCGTGGATCAGCGAGAGCACGTCCTCCTTGCTCTCGAAGTGGTGGTAGAAGGCGCCCTTCGTCACCTGCGCGCGCTCGACGATCTCCTGCACGGAGGTGCCGTGGAAGCCCTGGTCCCCGAACAGCGCCAGCGCACTGTCGAGCAGCAGCTGGCGCGTGTGCTCGGGATCGTAGCTCCCGCGCGTCTTTCTTCTCGGAGTCTGTGTTCTCGGGGCCATGGCCGGTCGATTATGACGAACCGACCGGTCAGAATGTCGAAGTGGCGCGCACCGGAGCTGGCGCGCTGACACGCGGGATCACGTCCTCGCCGAAGCGGCGGATCTGCTCCAGCGCCTGCTCGTGCGGCATGCCCATGAACTGGATCCGCAGCGCGACGTCGGTGATCCCGTGCTCGCGCTCCAGCCGCTGCAGCCGCTCGACGACGCGGTCGGCGTCGCCGACGACGCAGTGCTCGTCGAGATAGGAGTCGACCTCCACCTGCTGGGCGGTGTCCCACGACTTGTACGCGGCGTACTGCTTCTCCAGATGGGGACGGATCAGCGCGCGCGCCTCCTCCGTCGTCGCGGCGACGCAGGCCTCGCGGCTCATCGGGTAGGCGCGCTCGAGCGAATGGCCGTGCTCGGCCAGCTCCGCGCGGTAGAGCTTCAGCCGCTCCGCGATCGCCGCGTCGTCGCCCTCGGGGCCGATCAGCCAGCTGGCGTCGAGCCGTGCGGCGCGTCTGATCGCCGGCTCGGCGAAGGCGCCGATCCAGATCGGCGGCCCGCCCGGCTGGACGCATCTCAGCGGCAGCGACGCTCTTCTGACGCTGCCCCACGAGCCCTGCGCGTCGATCGTCTCGCCGTTCCACAGCGCCCGCATCAGCGGCACGTACTCGCGCAGCCGCCGGATCCGGTCGCCCCACTCGACGCCGAACGCGTCGGTCTCGCGTCTGCGGTAGCCCGCTCCGAGGCCGACGATCATGCGGCCGTTCGACAGCACGTCGAGCGTCGCCAGCTGCTCGGCGAGCGCGACCGGGTTGTACAGCGGCGCGAGCAGGATCCCGAAGCCGATCCGCACCCGCTCCGTCGCGTGCGCGAGGTAGCCGGCCAGCTCCAGCGGCTGGAGGAAGGCCGAGTGGGCGAGGAAGTGGTGACCGAGGAAGACGGCGTCGAAGCCGAGGCGATCGGCGAGCCGAGCCTGCTCGACGACCGCCGCCAGCCCTTCGCGCGCCGGCTGCTGCGGCGGAAACTGCGCGCTGAGGAAGACGGAGACGCGCATCGCTGTCGTCCAGGCTACGCCGTCGTCGCCCCGGCGACCGCCGAGGAGCGCGCCGGCGTCTCCTTGAACTGCGGGATCACCTCGGTCGCGAACTGCTCCATCGAGCGCAGCGCCTCCCTGCGGTCCATCGTCGGAATCCGCAGCCAGCCGATGTAGTGGTTGATCCCGAGCTGCTCGCGCAGCTGGTGGATCGTGTCCGCGACGCGGTTGGGATCGCCGAAGTTGCCGCCGTGCGTGAGCGTCTGCTCCAGCGTCAGCAGCCGGACGTTCTCGGCGACCTTCTCGTAGTAGTCGCGCTCGGCCTCGATCGCCTCCTCCGAGCCCGGGATCACCTTCCCGACGGAACGGTAGTACTCCAGCGCCGCCTGCGCGGCCGCTCTCAGGCCGGACTGGCTCTCGCCGCACCACACCTGCTGCATGTAGGGCAGGTCGTGCGCGTCCATGTCGTGGCCGTTGGCCGTCATCGACTCGCGGTAGAGGTCGAAGTTGCGCTTCATCAGGCCCAGCGGGGTGAAGTTGGGCGAGGTGATGATCGGCTGGCCGCGCGTGCCGCGATCCTTGAAGTTCTCCGGCGAGACCGTGCCCTCGAGGATCAGCGGACCGCCGGGGGTCAGCGGCCGCGGGTAGGTCGTCATGTTCTCGTACTGGAAGATCTCGCCCTCGTAGGACCAGTCCTCCTGGCTGAGGGCCAGACGGAGGACGTCGAGGACCTCCTGGTAGCGCTGGCGCGACTGGTCGAGCGGGATGCGGAAGCCGGCGAACTCCTTCGGCTGGTAGCCGCGGCCGACGCCGATCTGCACGCGCCCGCCCGACAGCACGTCGAGCGTCGCGATGTCCTCCGCGAGCCGGACGGGGTCGTAGAACGGGAGCACGAGGACGGCCGTCCCGATCGTGATGTTCTGCGTGCGCTCCGCGATCGCCATCCCGAAGTTGATCGGGCTGCCGAGCACGCCGTAGCGCGAGAAGTGGTGCTCCGCCAGCCAGACGGAGTCGAAGCCGAGCTCGTCGGCGAGCGCGATCTCCTCCAGCGTCTCGTGCAGGACGCGCTGGTCCGACTCCCCTTCCCCTCCCGGGAAGAGATTCATGATTCCGAACTTCACCGTGTTCCTCCCGGGTGCCTTGCTCCGGTACGTGCTCAGCCGTAGATTCCGACTGGACGGTATGTTAGGTCGGAGTCCCGGCGATGTCAAACCGATCGGTATGAAATGACGCGGAACCCACTCTCGATCTCGCGGCGCGGCGCCGCCCTCTGGGCCACGATCGATCGTCCGGAGCGCGGCAACGCCTGCGGTCCCGAGGTGATCGACGGCCTGCTCGCGTGGCTGGCCTGCGGCACGGCCGACGACGACGTGCGCGTGCTCGTGCTGACCGGCAGCGGCCGCTCGTTCTGCGCGGGTGCGGACATGCGCGCGGGGGCGGAGCTGCTCACAGCGGACCGCGCAGCCGACGAGGCATCGAGCGGGAGCGGTGCGGGTGCGACAAGCGACGGCGGCGCGAGGGGGCGCGTTGCGGGTGCGGCGCCCACCGCCCTCCTCGCCTACCTCGACCGCGGGCGCGCGCTGGTCGACGCCGTCGCGAGCGCGGCCAAGCCGGTGATCGCCGCCGTCAACGGTGCGGCATTCGCGGGCGGGTTCGAGCTGGTGCTGGCGGCCGACCTCGCGATCGCGGCACGCGGGGCGCGACTCGGCGACCGGCACGCGCGGCACGGGATCGTGCCGGGCTGGGGGTCGAG
>JAEXXR010000509.1 GCA_023405705.1 Actinomycetes bacterium | reverse complement strand
CCCGAGCCCGCGCCGGCGGCCGCGTAGCGCCGGCGCGGGACGGGGCCCGCCCATCCGCGTGACCGTCCGTCGGCCGCTCTAGCGTCCGGCGGACGGCATGCAGATCCTCGACGCGATCGACGACGCCCGGCTCGACGAGCTGACGGCGCGCAGAGAGTTCTTCTGGCTCGACGTCGTCGCGCCCAGCGAAGAGCAGCTCTCCGCGCTGGCGCGGCGCTTCCGCTGGCATCCGCTCGCGGTCGAGGACACGCGCGAGTTCGACCAGCGGCCGAAGCTCGACCGCTACGGCGACCACATGCTGCTCGTCTTCTACGGCGCGATCGGGCTCGGCAGCGGCGCGCACGAGGACGGCGAGGAGGAGAGACCGCGGCTGGCCGAGGTCCACCTGCTGATCAGCGGCGACCAGGTCGTGACGGTGCGGCACAGGCGCTGCACGGCGCTCGACGAGCTGCGCGACCGCCTTGCGGCCGAGTCGGAGCCCGAGAGCGAGGAGTTCGTCGTCTACCGGATCCTCGACGCGCTGACCGACACCTTCTTCCCCCTGCTCGACCGGCTCGACGAGCGGATCGACCAGCTCGAGGACGAGATCCTGCTCGACGCCTCCGACCGCCAGCTGCAGGAGGTCTTCCAGCTCAAGCGCCAGCTCGGCGGCCTGCGGCGCGTCGTCACCCCCCAGCGCGACCTGACGGCGCGGGCGATCGACGACCTCGCCGACCTGCCCGGGCTGTCGCTCAGCTCGCGCGACTGGTTCCGCGACCTCTACGACCACCTGATCCGCATCTCCGACCTGGTCGACTCCTATCGCGACCTGCTGACCGGCCTGATGGACGTCTACCTGTCGACCACCTCCAACCGCATGAACGCGGTGATGAAGCAGCTGACGCTCGTCTCGACGATCTTCCTGCCGATCACGGCGCTGACCGGCTTCTTCGGCATGAACTTCGGCTGGATGGTCGGCCACATCCAGTCGCCGGCGGCCTTCTTCGGGCTCGGCGTCGGCGGCGGGCTGGTCGCGGCGCTCGCGCTCGTGCTGTGGTTCAAGCGCGCCCGCTTCCTCGACTGAACGGCGCCGTCCGCGAGAACCGGCGTCCATCGCGAGCGGGCGGACCTACCATGGCCGTCCGTCCACGAGAGGGAAGAGGTTTCAGTGGCTGTTGACGTGAGCCAGATCGCGAGCATCGAGACCGAGCCGGGCACGCTCCCGGCGACGATGACCGCCTGGGTCATCCGCGAGGAGCGCCTCGGCGAGCCGGTAGACGCCTTCCAGCTCGAGGAGATCGAGGTCCCCGAGCCGGGCGCCTTCGAGGTCGTCGTGCGCGTCATGGCCGCGGGCGTCAACTTCAACAACGTGTGGGCGGCGCTCGGTCAGCCGATCTCGGTCATGAAGTACGGCGACCACCCGGAGTTCGGCCACCACATCGGCGGCTCGGACGCCTCCGGCATCGTCTGGAAGGTCGGCGACGGCGTCACCCGCTGGAAGGCCGGCGACGAGGTCGTGATCCACTGCAACCAGGCCTCCTACGAGGACCCGGAGGTCCACGGCCTCGACCCGCTCGCCGCGCCGTCGCAGCGGATCTGGGGCTATGAGACGACCTGGGGCTCCTTCGCCCAGTTCACGAAGGTCCAGGCGCAGCAACTGCTGCCCAAGCCCAGACACCTGTCGTGGGAGGAGGCCGCCTCCTACGGCCTCACCTACTTCACCGCCTACCGCATGCTGATGGACCAGGCTGCCCTGCAGCCCGGCCACCGCGTGCTGATCTGGGGCGCGGCCGGCGGCCTCGGCGTCTTCGCCGTCCAGCTCTGCAAGATCGCCGGCGCGCAGGCGGTCGGCGTCGTCTCCTCCGCGGAGAAGGGCGAGCTGATCAAGCAGCTCGGCGCCGTCGACTACATCGACCGCAACGAGTTCACCGGCATGATGCGCCGGGGCGGCGAGACGCCCGAGGAGGAGAAGGCCCGCTTCAAGGAGTCGCGGCGCTTCAGCCAGCTCGTCGCGGAGAAGCTCGGCGGCGCGCCGGACATCGTCTTCGAGCACGTCGGCAGAGCGACGTTCCCGACGTCGGTCCTCTGCGTCAAGCCGTTCGGTAAGGTCGTGATCTGCGGCGCGACCTCGGGCTACCAGCTCGACTTCGACGTTCGGTACCTCTGGATGAAGCAGAAGCAGATCATCGGCTCACACTTCGCGAACGCCTGGGAGGCGACGAAGGCCAATGAGCTGATCGAGCAGTCGCTCGTCCGGCCGGTGCTGTGGCAGACGATGGGCTTCGAGAAGGTCGCGGAGGCCCATCAGCTTCTGAGAGACAACAAGCACCTCGGCAAGATCGCGATCCTCGTCGGTGCCACCGCCGAAGGTCAGGGCAAGACCGCCGACGGGCCGGGTGCGATCCGAGCAGAGGTGGGCGCGTAGCGCACCACCAGGAGGTTCCCATGGCCGGTGTCGTTCACATCCCCTGGTACGCGACGCTCTTCCGTCAGGACAGAGTGGCCGCCGCGTTGGCCGAGGTCGCCCCGATCGCCCTGCGCTACGGCGCGAGCGAGGTGCAGATCCACCAGTCGCGCGACGACAGCTACAGATTCACCCACATGATCTGGTTCGACACCAGACTCGCGTGGGAGACGTTCTGGGAGGGGCCGGAGATGATCCAGTTCCGCGCCAGATACTCCGGCTGGTACCAGGTGCCGGTCCTGTACGTCTGGCACGAGGTCATCGCCCGCTACGAGGTCGAGCCGGCCGACGAGGCCGCCCCGGT
>JAEXXR010000243.1 GCA_023405705.1 Actinomycetes bacterium | reverse complement strand
GGTCTTGCCTGAGCCGGCCGGGGCGCACAGCAGCGTCAGCGGGTGGGCGGCGACCGCGTCGAGCCGTCTGAGCAGGCGCGGCCGCTCGATCGCGTGCGGCGGCAGCGACGGCGGCTGGAAGCGGCTGGCGAGCGGCCTGCCGTTCACCGGCGCGCCTCGCTCGCTCCTACGCTTCCCGCAGCCGCCGCACCTCGATCAGCTCGAGGCCGAGATCCTGGACGCGGTCGATCAGGCCGTGCAGCTCCGACTGGTCGCGGACCGGTCCGCGCAGGACGGTCGCGTCGGCGCTCGTCTCGCTCTCCCAGCCGTCGAAGGAGGCGACGATCGTCGGGCCGACCTGACCGCGGACGCGCAGCTCGTAGCGCTGCTCGCTCACGTCCGCCCCCCGGCCCGCGTCGACGACGTCCCCGCTCCGTCATGGCGCCGATCCTGCCCACGCGGGAACGTGGAAAGCAAGCGCCCGGGCCGCGAAACCCGTGCGATGGTCAGAAAACTGTCATGTTTGCGGCGGAATGGGCTCACCGCGTCCGCTCGGCGGTCGCGCTCATCGCCGGGAGCTTGCGCCCGCGGAGGGTGATCCGCCCTCACCCGCAGCAGATGAACCTGCGCCGTGCGCCGCGGTCGTTGCGCCGTCACGGGCCGAACTTCACCCCGGCAGGGTGAGGTTGCCTCACCTTCCGCGGCGGCAGAGTGCGCCGCGGTGGCCCGCGAACGAGAGGAACAGGCATGAGCGACGTCCCCGCGGACCGGCCGCTGCCGCGCGCCGCGCCGGTCGGCGCGCTCGCGATCCCGAGACGGCAGTGGATCTCGTGGCTGGCGCTCGCCTTCATGACGACCGGCTCGGTCGCGAGCCTGCGCTCGGCGCCGACGATGGCCGTCTACGGCCTCGCCTGCGTCTTCCTCTACGTCGTCCCGGCGATCCTCTTCCTGATGCCGCAGGCGCTCGTCGCGGCCGAGCTGGCCTCGGGCTGGAGCGGCGGCGTCTACCGCTGGGTCAGCGAGGGGCTGTCGGGCCCGATGGGCCTGCTGGCCGTCTGGTGCCAGTTCGCGATGACGATCTTCTACTACCCGACGCTGCTCGCCTACGTCGCCAGCACGCTCGCGTACGTCGTCGACCCCAACCTCGCGTCGAGCGGCCTGTGGACCGGTGCGATCATCGTGATCGTCTTCTGGGCCGGGGTGTTCGTCTCCGCCCGCGGGATGGACGAGATCGCCAAGCTCGCCTCCAGCGGCCTCGTGATCGGCACGCTGATCCCGGGCGCGCTGCTCGTCGTGATGGGGATCGTCTACCTCGCCCAGGGCAACGCCTCCTCGGCGCCGATGGACGCCGACCACCTGCTGCCGGCGTGGACGGGGATCGCGTCGCTGGTGCTGATCGTCAACAACTTCCTCTCCTACTCGGGGATGGAGATGAACGCCGTCCACGTCTCCGAGCTGAGAGAGCCCGCGAGCGAGTTCCCGCGCGCGATGTTCCTCGCCGTCGGGCTCGTGCTGCTGATCTTCATCCTGCCGGCGCTCGCGGTCAGCTGGGTCGTCCCCTCCGACAGCGTCTCGCTGACGGCCGGGATCATGCAGGCCTTCAGCGAGTTCTTCGGCCACTTCGGCGTCTCGTTCCTCGTCCCGGTCGTCGCGATCGCGCTCGTCTGCGCCGCGACCGGCGGCATGCTCGGCTGGCTCGCCGGGCCCTCGAAGGGGCTGCTGCTGATCGGCAAGCAGAACGGCTACCTGCCGCCGTACTTCCAGAAGCTGAACAGACAGGGGATCCAGGTCAACATCCTCGTCGCGCAGGGCGCGGTGACGACGGTGATCGCGCTGCTCTACGCCTTCATCCCGAACGTCTCCAGCGCCTACTGGATCCTGTCGGTGATGACGACGCAGGTCTACCTCGTCGTCTACCTGCTGATGTTCGTCGCCGCGGTCAAGCTGCGCCGCGACCAGCCCGACCATCCGCGCGGCTACCGCGCGCCGATGCTGCCGCTGCTGTGCGTCGTCGGCTTCCTGTCGTCGGTCTCCGCGTTCCTGATCGGCTTCGTGCCGCCGTCGCAGTTCGGCGACGGCAGCACGCTCTCCTACGTCGTGCTGATCGTCGCCGGGATCGGGTTGATCGGCCTGCTGCCGCCGCTGCTGCTCTACCGGCTGCGCAAGCCTCACTGGAAGACGGAGCCGGTCCCGGCGGAGGGGGAGTGATGGAGGCGCACGGCGGACCGTCCCAGCCCCAGCCGCAGCCCCAGCCGCACGAGCCCAAGCGCGGCTGGGCGCAGGCCCACCGCTGGGTGATCGTCGGCGTGCTGCTCGCGCTCGTCGTGATCGGTCTGGTCACCTTCAGCTACGCCGACTCCGACGTGCGCGCCGAGCGCAAGGCCGACGAGCTGATCGAGCGGCTGCAGGAGGCCGGCCTGGCGACGCCGGAGAACCGCGACACGGTCACGCGCGTGCTCGGCACCGACGGCGGCCCGGTCTGCGACGCCCCCGGCTCGGCGCTGCGCAAGGCGCTGCTCGACCAGCAGCTCGTCAACGGCGCGAGCTTCGTCGGCCAGCGGCCGATCCGCGGCTCGGTCGACGTCATCCGCGGCGAGCTGATCGTGCTCGACGTCTACTGCCCCGACAAGCTCGACGAGCTGCGCGACCACGTCGAGGACTACAAGCTGGACGACACCGACAAGGGCTGAGGAGAGCGCCGCCATGTCCGCAGAAGACCTCCGCGCCACCGTCAGCTCGCTGATGGGCCGCGCCCGCGACGACCTCGCCGAGCTGGTCGCCTTCCGCTCCGTCGCCGACCCGCAGATCGAGCCGCCGGAGGAGTGCGAGAAGGCCGCGCAGTGGGTGATCGACGCCTTCGCCGAGGCCGGCCTCCAGGACGTCAGAGCGTCGCCGACGCCCGACGGCAGCAAGGCCGTCCACGGCCACGCGCCCGGCCCGGCCGGCAGCCCGACCGTGCTGCTCTACTGCCACTACGACGTGCAGCCGCCGCTCGGAGAGGCGGAGTGGAGAACGCCGATCTGGGAGCTGACCGACCGCGACGGCCGCTGGGCCGGCCGCGGCTCCGCCGACTGCAAGGGCAACATCGTCATGCACCTGACTGCCCTGCGCGCGCTGCAGGCCAACGGCGGCCTGCCCTGCGGCGTGAAGCTGATCTGCGAGGGCTCCGAGGAGCAGGGGACCGGCGGCCTGGAGGCGTTCGTGCCGCCCAACGCCGAGCTGCTGAGAGCGGACGCGATCCTCGTCGTCGACACCGGCAACTTCGCCGTCGGCGTGCCGACGCTGACGACGACGCTGCGCGGCATGACGAGCGTCGACGTGAGACTGACGGCGCTCGGCAGCGCGATGCACTCCGGCATGTTCGGCGGCCCCGCACCCGACCCGGTGCTCGCGCTGATCCAGCTGCTCGCCTCGCTGCACGACGCCGACGGCAACACGACGATCGACGGCCTCGACGCGGACCAGAGATGGAGCGGCGTCGACTACCCGGCCGACCAGTTCCGCGCCGACGCGAACGTGCTCGACGGCGTCGAGCTGATGGGCGACGGGACGGTCGCCGACATGCTGTGGGCGCGCCCGTCGGCGACCGTGCTCGGGATCGACGTGCCGCCGGTGATCGGCTCCTCCGCGGCGATACAGGCGAGCGCCGCCGCGCGCGTCAGCCTGCGGCTCCCGCCGGGCATGACCGGGCAGCAGGCGCAGGACGCGCTCGTCGCCCACCTCGAGGCGCGGATCCCGTGGGGCTGCCACCACGAGATCGCGCGCGTCGCCGTCGGCGACCCGTTCGTCGGCTCGCTCGACGGCCCGGCGTTCGAGGCGATGAAGACGTCGATGGAGGAGGCGTTCGGCCACGCGATGACGACCGAGGGCCAGGGCGGCTCGATCCCGCTCTGCAACGTCTTCGCCGAGACCTTCCCGGACGCCGAGATCATGCTGCTCGGGGTCGAGGAGCCGAAGTGCCTGATCCACGCCCCCAACGAGAGCGTCGACCCCTCCGAGATCGAGCGCACCGCGCTCGCCGAGGCGCTCTTCCTCCAGCGCTACGCCGCCGCCGGCCCGACGGGGCGGTGAGGCCGTGAGGCCGTGAGCGCGCCCCCGCCCGGCGACGAGCGCGCGACGCTCGTCGTCGAGCTGGCCGAGCTGCTGCAGCGCTGGAG
>JAEXXR010000215.1 GCA_023405705.1 Actinomycetes bacterium | reverse complement strand
CTACGGGACGACGACCGCGGTCGGCCTCCCCGACGACGCCAACCTGTCGCTCGCCGGCGACGCGCTCGGCAACGCCGCGCTCGGCTGGACGCCGTACGGCGCCGCGGTCGCGCCGGCCGCGCGCGCGAACGAGTCGGCCCACTTCGAGACGACGGTCGCGCCGCGGCTCGACTGGACCGCGCGCGGGCTGACCGGCGCGAGCAACCTGCGCACGTGGGTCGGCTACCTCAACACCGACTGGGCCGGACCGGGCCCCGCCGGCGCCAAGGGCGTCGAGACGAGCGGCGCCGCCTCCCAGCCGGACGCGAACGACCGCTCGAGCTGGCGGCTGACCTTCGAGGACGCCTGGCGCAACGAGGCCGGCGGCCCGATCGTCGCGCAGTTCCGCGGCACGATCCGCTGGGTCAACAGCGCCCACTACATCGACAGCACGATCGTCGACCCGCGGCTGGAGATCGCCGCCGACGGCAACGTTGCGCGCCTCTACGTCGACGGCAGAGCGAGCGGCTCGATGGCCGACGCGATGGCCGGCAGACCGACCTGGACCGACGTCTCGAACGTCCGCCTGCTCGACCTCGACCTGACCGCCGCCGGGCCGCGCACGAGCGGCGACGGCAGCCTCCGCACGTGGGTCGCCGCACCGGCGAGAGCGTCGGCCGCCGGCACGTCGGTCTACGGGATCGACAGCTACGCGGCGCGGCCGTTCGGCTTCATGACGTTCACGCTGCCGGCCGACCCGCAGGTGAGAGTCCCGCCGGTCGAGAGACCGCCGGTGGAGCAGCCGCCGGCGGAGAGACCGCCCGTGCAGCAGCCGCCGGTCGAGCAGCCGAGAGGAGGCGGCGAGCAGCCGCCGAAGCCGAGCGCGCTGACCGGCGCGATCAAGGGCTCGAAGGCCGCGCGCAAGACGGTCGTCGTGACGCTGTCGCGGCAGCTCGGCGCGCAGCCCAAGCGCACCTACCGCGTCGTGCTGCGGCGCGGCAAGACGGTCGTCGCGAGCGGCACGCTGAAGGGCCGCGCGCTGCGGCTGACGGCGGCGCGGCTGCCGGGCAGACGCGGCGCCAAGCCGAGATACCGCAGGCTGACGGGCAGATGGACGCTCGCCAGCCCGGCGAAGCTCAGAGGCAAGCGCCTGCCGCAGGCGCAGCGGATCGCGACCACGACGGTCACGATCCGCTGAGCGCAAGCCGGTAGCGGCTCCCCGGTCGCCGAGGCGACCGGGGAGCCTCCCGTCTCAGTAGACGAGCGTGCCGAACTCGCCGCCCGCTCTGTAGCTGCCGTTTCTGCCGCCGTTGAAGACCTCGGCGCCGGCGCTGGTCAGCTGCACCTGGTTGGCCGGACCGCCGCTGACGTCGACGAGCTCCCCGAGCACGATGTCCGGTCTCGACACCTCCGCGCCGCCGAACGGCACGTAGGTCGCGTCGGCCAGCAGCTGCTCGCTGCTCCCGCTCTTGACGACGCGCAGGTCGGTGAGCGAGATGTCGATGCCGTGGACGCTCATGTCGAAGTCCAGGCCGCCTCTCAGCGCGACCGTGCGCGGGCTCGCTGGGTTGTCGTCGCCGGCCGCGAACGTGTAGCTGTACGCGTAGTCGGTCCAGCCCGACCATCTCGCGTAGGCGGTGCCGCTCGCCACGGCCGCGCCGCCAGTGGGGGTGACGCTGCCCTGCCCCGTCCAGACGAACCAGGCGGGGTTGGTGAGGTAGTTGACCCAGGAGGTGCGCACGTTCCAGGTCACGCTCGACACGTTCGTGCCGGGCAGCGCCGCCGAGGAGGTCGCGGGCACGACGAGCACGACGCTCGCCGCGAGGACGGTCGCGAGCGCGACCACGCGCCGGCGGATCGACTTGGTCATCTGTGGTCCTTTCGAGTGGTGAGACTGCGAACAGGATGTAAAGGGCCCCTTACACGAGTTAGGCTACCCTAACTTCCGTCGTCGCGCCACCGCTTTCCAGCGACTCGCTTGACCGCATCCGGGCGCGGGTACTCCCGTGTCATGGACAGCAGAAGAACGGTTGACCAGCTCCCCGACGACGAGGCCGGCATCCAGCACCTGGAGCGCGTCCGCGACGACGAGGTCGCCGCGATGCAGCGCGAGAGCGAGCGCGTCGAGCGCGACATCCAGCAGACGCGCAAGGAGTGGGAGGCGCTGCGCGCCGACCCGAGCGTCCCCGGCGCGCGGCCGCGCGAGGACTCGCCGCCGCGCGACGAGCTGGAGGAGGTCGCCGGCGACTGGAGCGGGACCGCGCAGGCGGCCGAAGAGGCCGGGCAGGACTAGCGGACACGCGCCGACGAGCGCGGGCCGCGGGCGCGACCGGGCGTCTCCGGCTGAGCACGCTCCGGCGACGGCGACGGCGACGGCGCTCGGCGGCGCCGCGCGCCGCTCAGCGCTCCGTGCCGCACATCTGCTGCGCGGTTCTGCGCACCAGCAGGATCAGCCGGCCGACGTCCTCGTCGCGTCTGCCGTCGACGTCGGCGAAGGTCATCTCGCCGTCGGCGGTCTCGGCCTGGTAGCGCAGCAGCGCCTGCGCCGATCTCGGATACGACGTCTGCTCCTCGAACTCGATTCTGAGCGCGTCGACGATGTCGCGCGTCTCCAGCAGCAGCTTCGACGGCAGCGGTCTCTCCTCGCCGCCGTCGCAGCGGATCGTGCCGCCGTCGTTGATCACGAACGAGACCTCGGCGTCGGGCAGCGAGCCGCTGCGCTGGACCGCCAGCAGGTCGGAGTAGTCGCCACCGCAGCCGGCTGCGGCGACGGCCGCGACGCAGGCGAGCGCGGCGGCGGGAAGCGGGAGGCGCATCGCGCACGACCCTACCGCCCGCGGACGCAACGCGGGACGGATGGCGTGCGCCCCGTCCCGTGCCCGCCGCCTCGCCCCGCGCACGCCGCCGGTC
>JAEXXR010000496.1 GCA_023405705.1 Actinomycetes bacterium | reverse complement strand
CCGCCGCGGTCGCGGGGGTGGAGCGGCTGCTGGAGGCGCGGCGGCCGGCGGCCGGGGCGGGCGCGAGCGACTGAGGCGGGCGCGGCGCTGCGCGGCGGGCTAGGCCACCGACTCAGCGAGCGGGCCGATCCGCTCCAGCAGGTCGCCGAGTATCCGCGCGGTCGCGCCCCAGATGAAGTGGTCGCCGACGACGTAGGAGTCGGTCTCCCAGGTCATCCCGCGGCGGGTCACCGGGCGCTTGTCGAAGCCGGCGATCAGCGCCCGCAGCGGCAGCTCCATCACGAGCGCGACCTCGTGCTCGCTGATCACCCAGCCGTCGCGTCTGGGGGCGATCAGGCCGACGTGCGGGTAGATCACGTAGCCGGTCACGAAGGTGCGGACCGGCGCGAGCGTGCCGACGAGGTCGACCTGGTCCGGCGTCAGCCCGACCTCCTCCTCGGCCTCGCGCAGCGCCGTGTCGTGCAGCGGCTCGTGCGGGTGGTCGCGGCGGCCGCCGGGGAAGGAGACCTCGCCGGGGTGGCGGCGGAGGTCGTCGCGGCGCTTGGTGAAGACGGCGTGCAGCTCGCCGTCCTCGACGAACAGGGGGACGAGGACGGCCGACTCGGTGTCGCCGGCCGCACCGTCGGGCGGCGGCTCGGGCGCGCCGAGCCGGCGATGCAGCTCGTCGCGGATCGCCGTCGTCATCGCCGTCCGAGTCTAGAGGGGCGGCAGGTGCGGACAGCGCCGGTGGGGCGCCCGGCGCGGCCGCCGCGGCGGCCGCGGGCGGGGCGGCTCAGGGGACGAGCTCGATGCGCTCGTCGAACATGACCTCGCCGTCGAGCGTGCGGTGGACCGGGCACTTCGCGGCGATCACCGAGAGGCGCTCCAGCTGTTCCTCGGTCAGGCCCTCCGGCAGCTTCATCACCAGCCTGAAGCGGGTCGGGGCGCCGCGCTCGGCCGGCGTGTACTCGGCCTCGACCTCGATCTTCCCGATCTCCCAGCCCTTGCGGCGGGCGTACATCTCGATCGTCGTCGCGGTGCAGGAGGCGAGCGCCGCGGCGAGCAGCTCCTGTGCGCTCGGGCCGTCGTCGGCGCCGCCGTGCTCGGCCGGTTCGTCAGCGAGCAGCCGGTGCCCGCGCACGTCGATCTCGTGCGTGAAGTTCCCGGTCCGTCGCGCGGTCGCCCTCATGCTTCGTCCTTCGTCCTGGTCGGAGTCGTGAGCGCCGCATCGTAGCGACCCGAGAGGGCGCCCAGGGTGCGGCAGGCCCTACTCGGAGAGCGGGTTGAAGAGGAGGCCGGTCGGCACCTTCGGGAAGAAGAAGGTCGACTTCGGCGGCATGCTCTCGCCCTCCTCGGCGATCTCCTGCACCTGCTCGACCGGAAGCGGCGCCATGAAGAAGCCGGCGTCGAACTCGCCGGCCTGCAGCAGCTCGAGCGCCTCCTCGAAGGAGCGGGCGTAGTCGAGGCCGTCTCTGTGGTCGATCTCGGCGTCGCTCATCCCGAGCGCGTGCTTGAGGATCACCGCCTCGAGCACCGCCGTGTCGAGGTGGCGGTAGGCCTCCGAGCGGCCGGCGAGCAGCTCGTCGGCGATCGACTCGTCCTTCAGCGACAGCATGTACGGGACGTTGCCGTAGGCGTCGATGTAGCCGATCTGGACGCGGTCGTCGCCGCGGCGCGGCTCGGGGACGAGCGAGCCGCGATCGGGCAGCTCGGCGACGTCGAACTGCTCGCGGATCGTTTGGTCGAGCGCGTCCTGGCGGTCGGGGTCGCTCTCCAGGCCGGCGACGAGGCGGTGGGTCGGGAAGACGGTCAGGCCCGGGTCCTCCAGCGCGACGAGGCACATCAGCACCCAGCGGTGAGGGCCCTCGCCGCCGACCTCCTCGGCGTAGGCGCGGGCGGTCTCGTAGCGATGGTGGCCGTCGGCGATCAGCAGCTCGGCCTCCGCGACCGCCTCGACGACGGTCTCGATCGCGTTGGGCTCCGTGACGCGCCAGAGGCGGTTGACGGTGCCGTCGTCGTCGGTCGTCTCGCCGAACGGGGCGGCGGTGCGGACGTGCGGCTGGAGCGCGCTCCAGGCGGTGTTGCCCGGGTCGGAGTAGAGGCTGAAGATCGGGCTGAGGTTGGCCTTGGCCGCGCGCGTGAGGCGGAGGCGGTCCTCCTTCGGCCCGGGATGGGTCCGCTCGTGCGGGCGGATGCGACCGTCGCCGTACGCCTCCACGCGGACTCTGCAGAGGAAGCCGCGGCGGGTGCGGCGGCGGCCGTCGGGGCCGGTGTAGTCCTGCTCGAGCGGCCAGATCGCGGGGACGTCGTCACGTGTCAGCGCCCCGTCCTGCGTCCATGCGTCGAGCAGGCGGGCGGCGTGGGCGTACTGGTCCTCTCCCGGCCGCGCGGGGTCGGCGTCCGGCAGGTCGACGTGGACGACGTTGTACGGCGAGCGGGCGGCCAGCTCGGCACGCTGGTCGTGGTCGATCACGTCGTAGGGCGGCGAGACGACCGCGTCGAGCGGTCCGGCGACCGCGGGGTCGTAGTGGAGCGCGGTGAGCGGGAGGATCTCGGCCATGGGCGCAGGCTAGTGGTTCGCGGGGTCGTCGCCTCGCGCGGGCGTCGCGCCGGGTGCCCAGGGGCGCTCAGGCGTGACCGCGACCCCGCTCGGCCGGGTGCCCGCGGCGCCCCGCCGTGTCGGCGCCAGGCGCCGGGCTCGGG
>JAEXXR010000055.1 GCA_023405705.1 Actinomycetes bacterium | reverse complement strand
CGCGCACGGCGGGGGCGGACGACGACGGGGCGCGCGCCGCGGGGGGAGCGCTCGCCCCGGACTCAGAGCCCCATCGAGCGGCCGATCAGCTCCTTCATGATCTCGTTCGTGCCGGCGTAGATGCGGTTGACGCGGGCGTCGGCCCACAGCTCGCTGATCTTGTACTCGGTCGTGTAGCCGTAGCCGCCGAACAGCTGGACGCCGGCGTCGGCGACCTCGCACAGCAGGTCGGTCGTCCAGTACTTGGCCATCGCGGCCTCCGGGACGGTGGCGGTGCCCTCGACGAATCTGGCGATCGTGCGGTCCATCCAGCAGCGCGTGATCTCGACCTTCGTCTGCAGCTCGGCGAGCACGAAGCGCGAGTTCTGGAAGGAGCCGATCGGGCGGCCGAACGCTCTGCGCTCCTTGACGTACTCGAGCGTCAGGTCGAGCGCGGCCTCGGCGGCGGCGATCGAGCTGACGGCGAGGCCGAGGCGCTCCGGGATCAGGTGCGCCATCAGCTGGCCGAAGCCCGTCCCCTCCTCGCCGAGCAGGTTCTCGGCCGGCAGGTGGAGGTCGTTGAAGAACAGCTCGGCGGTGTCGTTGGCGTGCTGGCCGCGCTTGTGGATCTGCTGGCCGCGCTCGAAGCCCTCCATGCCGCGCTCGATCACGCACATCGACAGGCCGCGGTGCGGGTCGTCGCTGGTGCGCACGGCGGTGACGATCAGGTCGGCGTTGATGCCGTTGGAGATGAAGGTCTTGCCGCCGTTGACGATGTAGCCGTCGCCGTCTCTCTTGGCGCGCGTCGTGATGCCGGCGAGGTCGGAGCCGGTGCCCGGCTCGGTCATCGCGAGCGCGAGGATCTTCTCGCCGGAGGCGACGCCCGGGAACCAGCGCTGCTTCTGCTCCTCGTTGGCGGCCGCGAGCAGGTACGGCATGCCGAGGTCGTTGTGGACGGTCGGGCCCATCCACGACGACTGCACCATCGCGTAGGCCGCCTCCTCGGCGAGGACGGCGTTGAAGCGCCAGTCGGCGACGCCGGAGCCGCCGTACTCCTCGTCGATCGCCATCCCCAGGAATCCGAACTCGGCGGCCTTCGTGAAGAGGTCGCGCGAGACGATGTGGTTCTCCTGCCACTGCTCGTGGTTCGGGACGACCTCCGCCTTCAGAAAGCTGCGGAAGCTCTCGCGGTAGTCGTCGTGGACGTCCTCGAACAGCGGACGGCGCGTGCTGGGTGCGGGGATGACTGACATGTGTGAGAGGTCCTTCGCGTCGGTCGGTTGAAGGGGTCGGGACGGCACGGCCGTCGCGCGCGGCCCTAACGGTATTGCTCTTCGAGGCCTTCCCGGCGCACTTCGGGCCGTGCGCGGCGACGCGCACGGCCTCCCCTCACGCGAGATTGGCTGGCACGCCAGCCAACGCGCCGCTCAGCGCTTCCCTCTCGCGCCGCTGCTCGTCGTCCCTCTCGCCGCTCTGGAGATCGTGACCGTGCGCGGCGCGGTCCCGGCGGCGACCGCTCCGCTGCCGGCGCAGGCGGCGGCGACGGTCGGCTTGGCGCGGAGTCCTCGTCGAGGCGTCGCCGCGCACCGTCATGCATCCGCAGGTCGGTCACCTAGGGACCTGGGTCCCCTCCGCGAGAGCGCCCGCATGCGGCAGAGTACGCGCCGATGACCCGCGCCACGGTGACCGCCACTCCCCCGCGCCGCCGCGCGATCACGCTCGCCGTCGCCGAGGTCGCCGTGCTGGCGGTGGTCGTCGGCCTCGGCGTCCTCGCGCTCCTGTTCACGGGCGTCGAGACGATGCCGCCGTGGCAGGACGCGCTGCTGGTCGCGGGCGGCTGGGTGTACGTCGCCGCGGGGACGATCGCGTGGCTGCGGCGGCCCAGCAGCCGCCTCGGCCTGCTGATGACGATCGCCGGCTTCTCCTGGATAGCGGCCTCGCTGCTGCGCGCGCCGGTGCCCGCGATCCAGGCCGTCGGGCTGATCGTCCAGACGGTGCCGATCGCGATCCTCCTCCACCTGCTGCTGGCGTTCCCCTCCGGCCGCCTGCACGGGGTCGCCGCGCACGTCACCGTCGTCGCCGGCTACGGCGTCTGCCTGCTGCTGCAGGCGCCGGGCTACCTGTTCGCCGGCGAGGGGCCGCTCTCGGTCGCCGACCGCCCCGACCTCGTCGACGCCGGGGAGACGGTCCAGCGCAGCGCCGGGGCGCTCGTCGTGCTCGCGCTCGCGTGGCTGCTCGTGCAGCGGCAGCGCGCCGCGCCGCCGGCTCAGAAGCGGCTGCTGGCGTTCCTGTCGGCGTACGGGATCGTCGCCGTCCTCGTGTTCCCGCTCGGCCCGACCGTCGCGCGGGCGCTGTTCGGCGAGACGACGATGCTGATGGTCTACGTCCAGGTGACGGTGACGGCGCTGGCGCCGGTCGCGTTCCTCCTCGTCGTGCTGCGCGGCGGCTTCTCGCGCACCGCCGAGATCGAGGAGCTGGGTGCCTGGCTGGGCGCGGAGGACCGCAACCGCCCGCAGTTGACCGAGGTGCTCGCGGCGGCGCTCGGCGACCGCACCGTCGACCTGCTCTTCCGTGTCCCCGGCGAGCGCGGCTGGGTCAACGGCGCGGGCATCGCCGCCGTGCCGCCCGCCGCCAGCGACGGGCGCGGCGTCGTGGAGGTCGAGCTGGGCGGCGAGACGATCGGCGCGATCGTCCACGACCCGCTGCTGCGCTCCCGCGACGTGCGCGCCGCCGCGC
>JAEXXR010000659.1 GCA_023405705.1 Actinomycetes bacterium | reverse complement strand
CGCCCACGCCGAGCGGCTGCGCTCGACGCCGGCCGGCCTCGCGGCCTCGCTGCGCGGCGTCGGCACGGGGGTGATGGAGCCGCTGTGGGATCGGCTCGGCGAGCTGCGCGTCCCCGTGACGCTGATCGTCGGCGAGCGCGACGGGAAGTTCCGCGCGCTGGCGGAGCGGATGGCGGCGGCGATCCCCGCCGCGACCGTCCACGTCGTCGCGGGCGCCGGCCACGCCGTCCAGCTGGAGCGGCCCGACGCGGTCGCGGCGCTGATCTGAACGCCGAAGCGCCACCCTCCGGCGGTCCGCATCGCCCGTCGCACCGGACGCCGGGGTGCCGCTTCATCCCGAATTCCGTCCATCGTGGCCGCGACGAGGCGTAGCGTGCGGCCGATGACCATCTTCGCCTTTCCGGCGAGTCGCGGCAGGACCGGGCTCGCCCTCGCTGCCGCGGCGGTCCTCGCCGCGCCCGGAGCCGCAGCCGCCGCCCCGGGCATGTCGGTCGTCGCGACCGGCCTCGACAACCCCCGCCACGTCCAGCTCGCACCGGACGGGACGCTCTACGTCGCCGCGGCCGGCAAGGCCGGCGACACCTGCATGGGCCGA
The DNA here is from genome assembly GCA_023405705.1 of Actinomycetes bacterium. Next base: position 3,515 of record JAEXXR010000659.1, on the reverse strand, counting down.
GGGGAGGAGCAGACCTGCATCGGCTTCAGCGGCCGCATCGCCGCGATCGCGCCGGGCGGCTCCAGAGCCCGCACCGTCCAGGGCGGCCTGTTGTCGATCGGCGGCCCCGACGGCAGCTTCACGATCGGCCCCGACGGCGTCTCGATCGGCCCCGACGGGCGTGTCTTCACGGTGATCGCCTCCGGCACCCAGGAGGAGGTGAGCGCGGCGCCGAAGAGAGCGCAGAAGCAGGCCGGCCAGCTGTTCCGCGTGCTGCCGCAGCCGCTGACCTCGTTCGCCTCGATCGACAGCTTCGAGTGGAAGCACAACTCCGACGGCGTCAGAGGGGACACCAACTCGGACCCCTACGACGTGCTCGCGCTCGAGGGGCGCCAGATCGTCGCCGACGCCGGCGCCAACGCGATCCTGCAGGTGAAGGGCAGAAAGATCACGCTGCTGGCGACGATCAGAGGCCCCGGCAGACCGCAGCGGGTGCCGACCTCGCTCGCGCAGGGGCCCGACGGAGCGATCTACGTCGGCGAGCTGGCCGAGGGCGCCGGCACCGGCAAGGCGCGCGTGCTGAAGCTCGGCGCCGCCGGGACGAGACCGCAGGTCGTCGAGAGCGGCTTCACCGCGATCACCGGGATCGCCTTCGGGCCCGACGGGTCGCTGTACGTGACCGAGCTGTCGACCAACCTCAGAAAGCAGTCGGCGCCGGGCCGGATCACGCGGATCGCGCCGGACGGCAGACGGACCAGCTTCAGCAGAGGGCTCGTCTTCCCGCAGGGCGCCGCGGTCGCGCAGAACGGCGACGTCTACCTGTCGAACTTCTCGGTGCTGCCGGCCAGCACGCCGAGAAGAAGCCCCTTCAGAGGGGCAGGAGGCCAGATCGTGAAGGTGACCGGTCTCTGATCGGAGGCCGGCTGACGACAGATCCGAGAGGAGCGGGATGACCGGGGCGCTCTACCGATTGGGCAGATTCTGCGTGCGGCACCGCCTGGCGGTGCTGCTGACGTGGCTGGGGCTCGCCGTGGCGCTGATCGTCGCGGCCGGCACGCTCGGCTCGCAGGCGAGCGACAACATCAGCCTGAGCGGCAGCGGCAGCCAGCGGGTCACCGACCTGCTCGCGAGAGGCTTCCCCGACCAGGCCAACGGGCCGAGCCCGATCGTGCTGGAGGCGCCCGGCGGGGCGAGAGTCACCGACTCCAGATACCAGGACGCGATCCAGAGATCGGTCGACGGGCTGAACGGCGACCAGTACGTCGCGAAGGTCGTCAGCCCGCTCGACAGCGCCGGCGCCGCACAGGTCTCCAGAGACCAGACGATCGCGTACATCACGATCTTCCCGGACCGCAGCCTCGGCGACGTCACGATCGACGAGGCGCAGGAGGTGCTCGACCAGGCGAACCCGGCGAAGGCGGCCGGCCTGGAGGTGTCGGCCGGCGGTCCGCTCGGCTCCAAGCTGTCGAAGCCGGAGACGGAGTCGAGCGAGGTCGTCGGCCTCTTCTTCGCGCTGATCATCCTCGCGTTCACGTTCGGCTCGCTGGTCGCGATGGGGCTGCCGATCGCCTCGGCGCTCGTCGGCGTGATCGCCGGCATCTCCGGGATCACGCTGCTCTCCCACGTGACGCAGGTGCCGACCTCGGCGCCGACGCTGGCGATCATGCTCGGCCTCGGCGTCGGGATCGACTACGCGCTCTTCATCGTCACCGCCCACCGCGCCACCTACGCGCGCGGGATGGACGTGCACGAGTCGGTCGCGCGCGCGGTCGCGACCTCCGGCGGCGCCGTCCTGTTCGCCGGCTCGACGGTCGTCGTGGCGGTGCTGTCGCTCGCCGTCGCGCGGATCCCGCTGGTGACGACGCTCGGCCTCACGACCGGCCTGATGGTCGCGGTCGCGATCGTCTGCGCCCTGACGCTCGCGCCGGCGATCCTCGCGCTCGTCGGCACGCGCATCAACCACCTGCCGCTGCCGGGCCGCAGACCGGACGAGGCGGTCGACGTCGAGCAGAGCCGCTGGGCCGGCTTCGCGCACTGGATCATGCGCCACCCGTTCGTCTCGGTCGCGGCGGCGCTGGCGATCCTGATTCCGCTGTCGATCCCGGCGTTCTCGCTCCAGTTCGGCCAGAACGACGTCGGCGCGCTGCCGGAGGAGGAGACGGCGCGGCAGGCCTACGACGCGATCTCGAAGGGGTTCGGCGTGGGCGCGAACGGGCCGATCGTGATCGCCGCCTCGACGACCAGACCGGTCCAGGCGAGCGACGCGTCGGTGACGAGAGTGCAGCAGGCGGTCGCGGGCGAGGCCGGCGTCGCGCACGTGACGCAGGTCTCGGTCGACAGAGCCGGGACGGTCTTCACGTTCAACGCGATCCCGAGAACGGCGCCCTCCGACGACGCGACCGAGGACCTCGTCAACACCTTGCGCGACACGACGATTCCGCAGGCGCAGAGCGGCAGCGGGATCGACGCCTCCGTCGGCGGCTCGACCGCCGGCTTCATCGACCTCGGCGAGGAGATCTCCGACACGCTGCTGGAGACGATCGTCGTGATCATCGCCCTCAGCTTCATATTGCTGACGATCGCCTTCCGCTCGATCCTCGTGCCGACGAAGGCGGCGGTGATGAACCTGCTGTCGATCGGCGCCGCCTACGGCGTCGTGGTGATGGTCTTCCAGTACGGCTGGTTCGCCGGACTGGTCGGCCTCGACGGCGCGGTCCCGATCGTCAGCTACCTGCCGCTGCTGATGTTCGCCGGCCTGTTCGGGCTCTCGATGGACTACGAGGTCTTCCTGATGAGCCACGTGCAGGAGCACTACCGCGAGAGCGGCGACCCGCGGCGGGCGATCGTCACCGGCCTCGCCGAGAGCGCGAGAGTGATCACGGCGGCGGCGCTGATCATGGTCTCGGTCTTCGCCAGCTTCATACTCAGCGGCGACCCGGTCGTGAAGCAGTTCGGGGTCGGGCTGTCGGTCGCGGTGATCGTCGACGCGACGGTCGTCCGCTGCCTGCTCGTGCCGGCGGTGATGGCGCTGATGGGCAGAGCGGCGTGGTGGTTCCCCGGCTGGCTCGATCGGCTGCTGCCGCGCATCAGCATCGAGGGCCACGGCTACTTCGAGGAGCTGGACGCCAGAGCGCGCGGCGGCGGCAGCGACACCGGCGAGTCGCCGCCGCCTACGCCCGGATCCCCAGCCCCGGCCCGGACGGGACCCGCATGAGCCCGCCGCCGACCGCCAGCGCGGGGTCGGCGTCCAACCCGTCGAAGGCGCCGAGCGTCGCGAGGCCGCTCGGCCGCTCGGGCACGATCGCGGCGGCGGCGTGGAGGGCGCCGGCGATCCCGAGCGGCCCGTCGAAGGTCGAGGCGAGGTAGACCTCGCTGCCGGCGGCGCGGGCCGTCTCGGCCTGCTCCAGCAGCCCGGCGATCCCGCCGCAGCGGCTGAGCTTCAGGCAGACGGCGCGGGTGGCGCCGGAGCCGACGGCGCCGGGCGCGGCGGCCGTCTCGTCGAGCGCGATCGTCAGCTCGCCGGCCTGCTCCTGCAC
>JAEXXR010000636.1 GCA_023405705.1 Actinomycetes bacterium | reverse complement strand
GCCCACGCGCTCGCGCGCACCGACCGCGTCAGCGACGCGATCGAGGCCGCGGAGCGGGCGATGGACCTCGGCACCGACCCCGAGGTCGCGGCGCTGCTGCGCACCCTGCGCGACCGCCAGCCGCGGGCGCTGCCGACCGAGACGGCGGCCTGAACGCCTCGAGCGGACGCGATGCGCGCCACTTCTCTAGAATCATCCGAGCTTGGCTGTGCGCCCGCGTGGTGTCGCCAGGAACATGCGGGAGTAGCTCAATTGGTAGAGCACCGGCCTTCTAAGCCGATGGTTGCGGGTTCGAGCCCCGTCTCCCGTGCTTCGCACTCCGCCGGCGACGCGTTCGCGCCCGCCGGCGGTGTCGTTTCTCGATGGGGGAGCTTCTGCTGATGCGTGAGGAGACGCCGGCGCTGCTGCGCCCGGACAACCTGCTGGACGGAGTCGAGGCGACGCTGCGCGCCGTCGACCAGGTCGCCTTCCGCGTCGTGCCGAACCTCAGACAGGAGGACGCGACCGACGTCAGCGCGATCACGCGCGACCGCGATCTCGCCCCGCAGGCGCTCGCCGCGCTGCAGGCCGACCCGGCGATCGCCTCCGCCGAGCAGGAGCAGCAGCGCTTCCTCATGCGTTACGTCGATCAGCGGATCGCCGACACCGGCGCGGGCCTGGAGGCCGGCGCCTTCACCGGCATGCAGACCGGCGACCTGCGCGCCGGCGAGCGCGCGATCGTCGACTTCTGCGACCCGAACGCGACGAAGGCGCTGCACATCGGCCACCTGCGCAACATCGCGCTCGGCCAGGCCGTCTCGGCCGCGCTGAGAGCGGCGGGCGCGACCGTCGAGCGCCAGAGCCACATCGGCGACGCCGGCCGCTCGATGGGCGAGGCGATCGCGGGCTACGTCCGCTACGAGCAGCCGCGCACGCCGGCCGAGGCCGGCCGCAAGCCCGACCAGTTCGTCGGCGACCTCTACGCCCGCTACGCCCGCGAGGAGGGGCCGGTCGCCGACGTCGCCGACGAGGACGCGCCGGTCGCGCGCGACCTCGACGAGCGCAGAGACCTGGCGCAGAAGCTGCTGAGCCGGATCGAGGCCGGCGACGAGGAGGCCGTCGCGCTGTGGAAGACCGTCCGCGACTGGGCGGTCGAGGGGCAGAACGAGACGCTCGCGCGGCTCGGCGTCCGCTTCGAGCGGATCCTCTACGACTCCGACCGCACCGAGAAGACCCAGGAGGTCTGGCGGCTCGGCGTCGAGCGCGGCGTCTTCGTCCACGAGGAGCGCGGCACGGTCGCCTACATGACCGGCGACGACTCGTACCCGGTCATGCCGCTGACGCGCGCCGACGGCTTCCCGACCCACCACCTGCGGGTCGTCGCGATGTGGCGCGACATGATGATCGACGAGGAGGGTGCGGACCTGATCCACCTCTCCGGCGACGAGTGGGCCGCCCACGTCCAGCACGTCGAGGAGCTGCTCGGCAGACTGGAGCCGGAGCTGCCGGTGCTGCCCTCGCGCCACATCCTCCACGGGATGGTCTCCTCCGAGGTCGACGGCGAGCTCTCCTCCTCGAAGGGCACCGCGAAGCTGATCGACGAGCTGATCGACGAGCTGGTCGCGCGCCCCGAGGTGACCGCGGTCGCCCGCGACGGCGAGCCGCTCGTCGGCGCCGAGGACCTCGTCGCGATCGCCGTGCTCGGCTTCTGCCTCGACAAGCCGCCGGTGAAGGGCCTGATCCTGCCGCCGACCGATCAGCTCGTCGACCCGGAGGCCAACAGCGCCTGGAGGATCGCGCTGGCGTGGGCGAAGGCGTGGGAGGCGCGCAACGACGGCGCCGCCGATCCGGCCCCGACCGACTCCGACTACCGGCACATCGTGCTGCAGTCGCAGATCCACCGGCGGAACCTGTCGGTTGCGCTGGAGAGCCTCGACCTGCTCAAGTACTACCGCTACCTCGCCCATCTCAGCGAGTGGTATCTCGAGCGCGACGCCGATCCGCGGGTCGGGCGCGTGATGCGTCCGATCCTCGTCAGCGGCCTCGGCGCGCTCGGGCTCGTGCGCGCCGGCGCCGAGGCGGCCCGCGCCGAGGCGGAGCGCCGTGCCGGCACCGCCGCCATCAGCTGAGACCCGACCCCGGACCACCACATGACCGACGAGCAGCCCAAGCCCACCTCCGAGCGCGTCCTCAACGAGGTCGACACCTACGGCCCCGCGTACATGCGGATCGCCGAGCGGCTCGGCGGCTACGACTCCACCTCCGAGGACGCCGCCGCGATGGTGAGGCTGCTCGGGTTGAAGCCCGGCACGACGGTCGTCGACGCCGGCTGCGGCTTCGGCCGCTACTGCGCCGCGCTCGCCGAGCAGGGGATGGAGGCGACCGGGATCGACATCTCGCCGGCCGCGATCGCGGAGGCGGAGAAGCGCAGCCCCGGCCCGCGCTACCTCGTCGCCGACCTGACGCAGCCGCTGCCCGACGGCGTCGGCCCCTTCGACGTGATCGTCAACCTCTACTCGTCGTTCGGCTACGGCGCGACCGAGGCCGAGGACATGGAGATGCTGCGGGCCTTCCGGCGGCTGGTGAAGGGCGGCGGCACGATCGTGATGCAGCTCTCCGACCTCGAGCGCTCGCGCTTCCGGCTGAGAACCGACGAGGGCGTCGTCGTGCGCGACACCAACGGCGTGACCGAGACGCTCGACGTCGACTTCAGCACCGGCAGACTGCACGTCAGATACGAGCTCGACGGCGACGTCGTCCACTCGCGCATCCGCATGTACGAGAAGGAGGACCTCGTGAAGATGCTGGAGCAGGTCGGCTTCTCCGACGTCCAGATGTACGGCGACTTCGACGGCGCGCCGAAGCGCCCCGAGGACCGGCTCGTGCTCGTCGGCACCGCGGTCGAGGGCTGAGCGGCGATGACCGAGAGCGCGCCGCAGAACCTCAACCCGGTCGACGTCTTCGGCCCGATCTTCATCGAGATGAACGAGCGGCTCGGCCGCTACGAGGCGACGACCGAGGAGGCCGAGGCGATCGTCGCGCTGCTGGAGCTGCCCGAGGGCGCGCAGGTGCTCGACGCCGGCTGCGGCTTCGGCCGCACCGCCGGCGCGCTGGCGCGGATCGGCGTCGACGCGACCGGGATCGACATCTCGCCCGTCGTGATCGCCGAGGCCGAGCGCACCAACCCCGGCCCGCGCTACCTCGTCCACGACCTGACGCAGCCGCTGCCCGACGGCGTCGGCCCGTTCGACGCGGTCGTCAACGTCTATTCGTCGTTCGGCTACGGCGAGACGATCCAGGACGACCTCGCGGTGCTGAAGACCTGGCACGCGGCGCTGAAGCCCGGCGGCAGACTCGTGATGGAGCTGTCGGACCTGGAGCGCTCGATCGCCCGCATCGGCCCGCCCGGGACGGTCGTCGACCGCGACGACAACGGCGTCCACGAGCACCTCTTCATCGACCCGCAGACGAGCATCCTGCACGTCACCTACTCCTTCGGAGGGAGATCGACCGAGGTGCTGACGCGCTACTACGAGGCCGACGACCTCGTCGCGCTGCTGAGACAGGCCGGCTTCGCCGAGATCGAGCGCTACGGCGGCTTCGACAAGCGCCCGAAGACGCCCGAGGACCGGCTCGTGCTGACGGCGGTCGCTGGGGATCTGCGCCCTGAGGGCTTGATCCCTGGCGCGAACTCGCCAGAGGCTCCTTCGCGGGGCGGGGAGGGCGACCGATGAGCGAGCGGAGACGCGTCGCGGTCGTCGTCGACGCCTACTCGACGGGGTCGAGACTGGCGCCGCGCTTCATCGCCGAGGGGCTCGACGTCGTCCACGTGCAGAGCAACCCGAACGAGTCTGCCTTCTACATCGACCGGCTGCGGACGCAGGACTTCCTCGAGAACGTCGTCCACCACGGCGACCTCTCGGAGACCGCGGCGGCCGTCGCGAGATACGACCCGGCCTTCGTCGTCGTCGGCTCCGAGCCGGGGGTGCTGCTGAGCGACGCGCTGAGCGAGCGGCTCGGCCTGCCGTCGAACGGGACGGCGCAGAGCCGCGCCCGCCGCGACAAGTCGGAGATGGCGGCGGCCGTGCGCGCCGCCGGCCTGCGCGCCGTGCAGGAGCTGAAGACCGGCGACGTCGAGGAGGCGATCGCCTGGGCGACCGACCGCGGGGACTGGCCGGTCGTCGTCAAGCCGCTCGACTCGGCCGGCACCGACGGCGTCGCGCTGTGCGAGGACCCCGACGCGATCCGCGCCGCCTTCGCCGCCGTCCTCGGCCGCCCGAACGCGCTCCAGGGCGCCAACGAGCAGCTGCTCGTGCAGGAGCTGCTGAAGGGCACGCAGCTGTTCTGCGACTCGATCTCGTGGGACGGCGTCCACCACGTCTCCGAGACCTGGCGCGACACGAAGATCCGCATCGAGGGGAACCTCGCCTACGACTTCGAGGAGCTGCTCGACCGCCACGGCGAGCAGCAGGACCAGGTCGTCCCGTACGTCAAGGCGGTCCTCGACGCGCTCGGGATCAAGTACGGCCCCGCGCACACCGAGGTGATGCTGACGAAGGACGGCCCGGTGCTGGTCGAGTCCGGCGCCCGGCTCCACGGCTCGATCCGCGACGACGTGATCGACCGCTGCACCCCCTCGCACGTGACCGTCACGGTCGACGCCTACCTGCGCCCGGAGACGGTCGCCGCGCGCGCCGCGAGCGAGCCGGAGTACACGCTCCAGAACGCCTCGCGCTGCGTCATGCTGATCTCGCACCAGCGCGGCAGAGTCATCTCCGACGCCGGCATGCGCGCCGTCGAGGCGCTGCCGACCTACGCCGGCTCGATCTCGATGGCTCAGCCAGGGGAGGAGATCACCCCGACGATCGACCTCTTCTCCTGCCCCGGGATCGTCTACCTCGTCGGCCCCGACCGCGACGAGCTGAAGCGCGACTACGACGCCCTGCGGGCGATCGAGCGCGAGCAGGGCATCTTCGAGGTCGAGGCGCCCGAGCCGGCCGCGGAGCCGGCCTGAGGCGGGA
>JAEXXR010000613.1 GCA_023405705.1 Actinomycetes bacterium | reverse complement strand
GGCCGCGACGGCGGCGGCGAACAGCGCGTCGAGACGGCGGCGCAGCTCGGGCGGTCGCGGCGCCTCCTCGAACAGCACGCGGTGGAGCGCGGGCCGCTCGGCGTGCAGGGCGACCATCGCGGTGACGATCCGCTCCAGGCCGTCCCGCAGCGGCGGCGGCTCCTGCTGCAGCGAGACGACGAGCGGCCCGAGCAGCGCCGCGCCCTCCGCCACGTGGCGCTCGACCAGCGCGACCAGCAGCGCGTCCTTGTTCGGGAAGTACTGGTAGAGCGAGCCGATCGAGACGCCGGCCCGCTCGGCGATCCGGTTGGTCGTGCCGGCGGCGTAGCCGTGGCGCTCGAAGACCTGAGCAGCGGCCTCGACGAGCGCGTCGACCGTCTCGCGCGATCGCGCCTGGCGCGGGGCTTTGCGGGCTCTCAGAGGGGCGGATGACATGCGCGTGGAACGCGAGTGGGAGAAACGCGAGCGATTGCTCACAATATCGGCGATGACGACCACCGACGGCTCGACCGGCCTCCCGCGCCCCGCGGCGCCGGCCCCGGCAGGACCCGCGACCGCCGCCCTGCGGACCCGCATACGCCGCTCGACCGACCTCCCGCTCCCCGCCGAGCGCGCCTGCGAGCTGGCGCAGAACCCGGCGATGTTCGCCTTCGTCGTGCGGCCGTTCCTCCGCGTCACCGGCCTGCCGGAGACGTTCACGCCGGCCGAGGAGGAGGCGGTCCGCAGCGGAGCGCAGGAGCTGACCGCCCGCCTCTGGTGGCTCGGCGTGCTCCCCGGCTGGCGCCACCGCCTGCGCGTCGTCGGGGCGACCGCGACCGAGCTGCGCACGCGCGAGGGCGGCGGCCCGGTCCGCGCCTGGGATCACACACTCACGTTCGAGCCGACCGGCGAGCGCAGCTGCCGCTACACCGACACGGTCGAGCTCGACGCCGGCCCGCTCACCCCGCTCGTCCGGTGCTTCGCGCAGGGCCTCTTCCGCTGGCGCCAGGCCCGCTGGCGCCAGCTCGCGCGCGTGATCGCGTGAGCGGGCGCCGCGGCGGGGCGCACGCCCCACCGCGGCACGCTCGCGCTCCTACCGCTCCAGCTCCTGCTGGCGCAGCTCGATCCGGCGGATCTTGCCGGTGAGCGTCTTCGGCAGATCGCTGACGAACTCGATCCTGCGCGGGTAGGCGTAGGCCGACAGCCGGCCACGGACGTGCCTTCTGATCGTGGCGGCCAGCTCGTCCGACGGCGAGAACCCCTCCGCGAGCACGACGAAGGCCTTCACGACGTTGCCCTTGACCGGGTCGGGGGAGGCGACCGCGGCGGCCTCGCGCACGGCCGGGTGCTCGAGGCAGACCGACTCGACCTCGAACGGCCCGATGCGGTAGCCGGCGGCGATGATGACGTCGTCGGCACGGCCTTCGTACCAGTAGTAGCCGTCCGCGTCCTGGGAGGCGGCGTCCTTGGTGTGGAACCACTCGCCGCCGAACGCCTCCTCGCTCTCCCGCGGCCGGCGCCAGTAGCCGAGCGGGTAGTGCGGGTTGGTGCGGGCGCGCAGGCAGATCTCGCCGCGCTCGCCCTGCGCGACCGGCCGCTCGTCCTCGTCGAGGATCGCGACCTCCCAGCCGGGCATCGGCTTGCCCATCGACCCTTCGCGCACCTCCATCCAGGGGAAGTTGCCGACGAGCGGATACGACTCGGTCAGGCCGTAGTAGTCGAGCACGGTGACGCCGTACTGCTCGCGGAACCAGCGGATCGCCTCCGGGTTGAGCGGCTCCCCGGCGCTGCACACCCGCCGGAACCGCTGCGGGAAGCGGGCGCCGGCGTCTCTCAGCGTCATCATCGCCCGCACCGCCGTCGGCGTCGTGAAGACGTTCGTGACCGCGTGGCGGGAGAGGAAGTCGAGCTGCTCTGCCGGGTCGAAGCCGCCGGCCCGCTGGTAGACGCACTGCACCGCGCCGAGCCGCCACGGTCCCAGCAGCGGCGCGATCCCGGCCGCCCACGCCCACTCGCCCATGCCGTGGAAGCGCTCGCCCGGCTGCACCTCGTGGGACCAGGTGAACTCCTCGTGGCCGAGGATGTAGCGATGGGCGTGGACGATCCCCTTCGCCAGCCCCGTCGTGCCGGAGGTGTAGTAGAGCTGCGCCGGCTCGTCGGCGGCGGTGTCGACGAGGATCGGGTCGGTCGGCGCGCCGTGCAGCAGGCCCTCGCCCTCGTCGATCACCAGCACGCGGTCGACGAGCGAGGCGTCGAAGCGGCCGGCGTTGGCGGCGTCGGTGACGAGCACGGTCGGCTCGCTGTCGGCGAGGCGGTGGCGGATCCCCTCGTCGCCGTACAGGACCGACATCGACAGCAGCACCGCGCCGAGCTTCCACGTGCCGAGGAAGACGGCGGCGGTCTCGGGACCGGGCGGCAGCACGACGGCGACGCGGTCGCTGCGCTCGACGCCGTTGGCGCGCAGCACGTGCGCGGCCTGGTTGGCGAGGTCCTGCAGCTCGCCCCAGGTGAGGTCGCGGCGGGCGCCGTCGTAGCGCTCCCACACCATCGCGAGGCCGTCGCGCGGGTGCTTGTCGCAGACGTCGTGGGCGATGTTGTAGCGCTCCGGCACCCGCCAGCGGTGGTCGGCGCGGACCTGCTCGTAGGTGGGCGCGCTCGTCGCGGTCGCGGTCGTCGGTGTCATCGGGGTCGGGTCTCCTTGCTCGGCGCGCGCACGGCTCACAGCGCCAGGTCGGTCAGCACGATCGCCGTCGTCATCAGCGCGATCGCGAGCGCGGGTGGGTCGACGTGGGTGTCGCCGTGGACGAGGAACAGCCGTGCGCAGGCCTCGCCCAGCAGCGCGCCGAGCACGCCGCAGAGGGCGCCGACGGCGATCGCCGCCAGCGTCGTGCCGCCGGCCGCGATCATGAAGCCGGCGGCGACGGCGGCGGGGAGCGTCATGTGGTGGGTGACCGGCACGCTGGCGCCGACGACGAGCAGCGCGAGCAGGCTCGCCGAGACGCCGAAGCCGACGAGCGCGCCGGCGCCGGCCAGCGACGGGTCGACCTCGGCGACGGCGCCGAGCACCCACGCGGCGGCGACGCCGGAGACGAGGCCGAGCAACGCGGCCTGAGACCAGTCTCTCTGCCACGGAACCCACTCTGGCGGCGCCTCGACGCGACCACGGACTTCGTCCGCGGTGCCCCCGGCGTCCTCGATCGCTCGTGGGCTGGCGCCCACCACGCTCTCTGCGTCCTTGGCAGCCACGCCGATGCTTTCGCCAGAGAACGCGAGGTCGGCCTCCTGCGAGCCGCCGGCCATGATCGGCCGCGGCCGGCGGGCGGGGCGGGCGCCGAGCAGGCCGGCGGAGCCGAACGCGAAGCGGGCGACGAGCGCCGAGACGACCACCGCCAGCGCGACCGTGTCGGTGTAGAAGCCGCTGCCGTCGCTCTTGGCGAGCAGCTCGACCAGCACCTGCTGGACCGCGTAGCCGCCGACGCCGAAGAGGCCGCCGACGACGATCGGGTCGGGGCGGCCGAGGCTGGCCAGCGGCGTCGCGATGTCGCGTCCGCTCTCGACGTGGCCGCGGCGCGCCGCGTAGGCGACCGCGGCGACGGCTCCGGCGAAGGCGACGTGCGGCCCGAACACGGGGCCGAACGCGAACGTTCCGAGCACGTCGACGCTGCCGCCCGCGAGCGCCACCCCGACGCCCAGCAGGACGATCGCGCCGGTCAGCGCGAAGGCGATCAGCGCGCTGCAGAGCGCGCCGAAGCAGCCGCCCGCGAACGCCGCCAGCAGCAGCTCAAGGCTGAAGTCCATCGTTCACTCTCCTCTTTGACGGTGTGACCGCCTCTCCGGAAAGCGACGCTACGGCGCCATTCGTTGCAACCCCGCTGCTCGCGCCAAACGTTGCGGTTTCGTTGCAGTGACGCTGGACGCCGGGCGATTCGTCGTCCAGGATCGCTCATCAGTCGGTTTGGAGTGAATTTCCATCCGCCGAGGAGAGAGAGTGAGATGAGCCTGATCGTCGGTGTCGACATCGGGAACTCGACGACGGAGGCGTGCGCCGCCGCGGTCGAGGCAGGCGCTGCCGCCTACCTCGGCTCGGGCCTCGCCGCGACCACGGGCGTGAAGGGCACCGTCCCCAACGTCACCGGCGCCGTGCGCGCGATCGAGCGCGCGCTCCGCAGCGCCGGGCGCTCTCTGGACGAGGTCGACGCGATCCTGCTCAACGAGGCGACCCCGGTGATCAGCGGCCTCGCGATGGAGACGATCACCGAGACGATCATCACCGAGTCGACGATGATCGGCCACAACCCGCAGACGCCCGGCGGCGAGGGCCTCGGCGTCGGCGTCACGGTCCCCTTCGAGCGGCTCGGCACGCTGGAGCCCGGCGCCGATCCCGCGATCGTCGTGATCGGCGCCGTCGTCGACTTCGAGCACGCCGCCGCGGCGCTCAACGACGCCGCCGCGCGCGGCGTCGAGATCGCAGGCGCCGTCGTCCAGCGCGACGACGCGCGGCTGATCGCCAACCGCCTCAGACGGCCGGTCCCGATCGTCGACGAGGTCACCCACGTCGAACGCGTGCCGCTGGGGATGGCCGCCGCCGTCGAGGTCGCCGGCCCCGGCCGCGCCGTCCGGACGCTCGCGAACTCCTACGGCCTCGCGACGATCTTCGGCCTCACGCCCGAGGAGACGCGCGTCGTCGCGCCGGTCGCCCGCGCGCTGACCGGCACCCGCTCGGCGGTCGTCGTGCGCACGCCCGGCGGCGACGTCACCGACCGCCGCATCCCGGCCGGCGCGCTGGAGCTGCACGGCGAGCGCGCCAAGCGCACGGTCGACGTCAACGGCGGCTCCGAGCAGATCATGGAGGCGCTGGCGCGCGTGCAGCCGCTGACCGACGTCGTCGGCGAGGCCGGCTCGCACGTCGGCGGGATGCTCGCCGGCGTGCGCGAGACGATGGCCGAGCTGACCGGCGATCCCGTCGAGACGATCCGCATCCGCGACGTGCTCGCCGCCGACACCTTCGTCCCGCGCGAGGTCCGCGGCGGCCTGGCGGGCGAGTTCGCGCTGGAGAACGCGGTCGCGCTGGCGGCGATGGTGCGCACCAGCCGCGGCCCGATCGAGCAGGTCGCGCGGGCGCTCGCGCAGGAGACCGGCGTCGAGGTCGTCGTCGGCGGGGTCGAGGCCGAGATGGCCGTCCGCGGCGCGCTGACGACCCCCGGCACCGACGTCCCGGTCGCCGTCCTCGACCTCGGCGGCGGCTCGACCGACGCCGCGCTCGCGCGCGGCGAGGAGCAGGTCGCGACCTACCACGCGGCCGGCGCCGGCGACCTCGTCACGAAGCTGATCGGCTCCGAGCTGGGGATCGAGGACCGCGAGCTGGCCGAGCACGTCAAGACCTGCCCGCTGGCGAAGGTCGAGTCGCTCTTCCACGTGCGGCTGGAGGACGGCACCGTCCAGTACTTCGACACCGCGCTCCCGGCCGAGACCTTCGCCCACGTCGTCGCGCTGACCGAGGACGGCGGCATGGTGCCGATCCCCGTCCGCCACGGCCTCGACCGCATCCGCCGCGTCCGCCGCGACGCGAAGCGGCGCGTCTTCGCCGTCAATGCCCTGCGGGCGCTGCGCGAGGTCGCCGAGCACGGCGCCGTGCGCGGGATCGAGTTCGTCGTGCTGATCGGCGGCTCGGCGCTCGACTTCGAGATCCCCGAGCTGGTCGCCGAGGCGCTTGCCGACCACGGCGTCGTCTGCGGCACCGGCAACGTCCGCGCCGTCGAGGGCCCGCGCAACGCCGTCGCGACCGGCCTGGTCGAGGCATACCTGCGCGAGCGCGGCGCCGACCCCGCCGACG
>JAEXXR010000525.1 GCA_023405705.1 Actinomycetes bacterium | reverse complement strand
GGTCGTAGGTGAGCGAGCCGTCGGCGTTCACTCTGAGCGTCGCGCCTCTGGGGGTCGTGATGTCGGTGCCGACTGATGAGCCGCTGCCGTCGACCTCGTCGATCGTGAGCGTGTCGCCGTCGGCGTCTCTGTCGTTGGCCAGGGCGCCCGGCGCCGGAACGCTCAGCACCGCGTCGGCGCCGGTGTCGTAGGCGTCGTCGTCGGCGAGGGGTCTGTCGTTGACCGCCGCGACGGTGACGTCGCGCGAGACGACCGCGCTGCTCGCGCCGACCGTGTCGGTGGCGACCACCTCGACGGTGCGCGTCGCGGTCGACGGCGCGTCGCTGGTGTTGCGGTAGCCGATCGCGCGCAGCGCGCTCTGGTAGTCGGCGAGCGACGCTCTGCCGCTCAGCGTCAGCGTCCCTCTGAGCGCGTCGTAGGAGGCGGTGATGCCGCCGGGCAGCGGCCCGGTCGCCTCCAGCACGTCCTCGCCGGAGGCGAGGTTTCTCGCGATCGCGACCGTCGCGCTCGCGAGCTGGGGCGAGTCGACGTCGGTCACGGTCAGCGTCGCGTCGATCGCCGTCGCCGGGTCGTTCTCGGTGTAGGCGACGACGCCGCCGGCGATCGTCATGACCGGTCTGTCGTTGACCGCTCTGACCGCGACGCCCTTCGTCGCGACCGCGCTGACGTTCGTGCCGTCGGTCGCGGTGAAGGCGACCGTGCGTCTGCCGGCGGTCGGGTCGCTGCTCGTGTTCGCGTAGGTGATCGCGCGCAGCGCGCTCTGATAGTCGGCTCTGGAGGCGGTGCCGGTCAGTCTCAGCTCGCCTCTGGCGGCGTTCCAGCTGCCGCTGATCGACGGCGTGCTCGCGAAGGCGAGCACGTCCTGGCCGGTGACGTAGCCGGCGGAGATCGTCGCCGTCGCGCCCGTGAGGTTCGCCGAGTCGTCGTCGGAGACCGTCAGCGCGCCGTCGACGGCGACCGGCGGATCGTCCTCGGTGTAGGCGGTGTCGCCGGCGCTCGTCGTGACGACGGGCGCGTCGACGACCGGTCTGACGTTGATCGTCACTCTGCCGATGCTCGGCAGCACGACCGCGAATCTCAGCAGGAACTGGAACGAGTCCGTTCCGTTGTAGTTCGGGTCCGGCGTGTAGGTGACGTAGCGGTCGTCACCGGGGATCGAGCTGACTCTGCCGTTTCTCGGCTGCGTGTACGTCGAGTAGGTGCCGAGCGCGGCCTGCAGCTCGTCGCCGGCCGCGAGGTCGATTCTCACCGGCGTGTCCTCGTCGGTCCCGACCGTCTGGTCGTGGGCGAACGGCGGCAGTCTGAGGCTGTGCTGGTCCGGGCCTCTGCCGGCGCCCGAACCCCCGCCGGGGCTTCTGAAGTTGACGTAGCGGCGCGGGGTCTGTCTCAGCGGCTTCAGCGCGCTGGCCGGCGCGCCCCGCTCGTAGCCGTCGGCGAGCAGCCTGCCGGCGAACGGGCCGCTCGAGCCCGAGGCGACGACCGCGCGGTCGAGCGCGGCGGCGTCGGCGAACAGCTGCTGGATGCCGGAGATCATCCGGCTGGTGAAGGCGAGCTGCGCTCTGGAGCCGCTGCACAGTCTCGCGATCCCCGGGCTGCAGGCGTGGGTCGGCTCGTCGGCCTCGGAGGCCGTCAGCACGACGCGCACGTTCGGCTCGCCTCTCAACTGCTCGACGAGGCCGCCGGCGTAGGGCGCGTCGACCAGCAGCTGCCAGTCGATCGCGGGGTGGGCGGCGATCAGCGCGCGCAGCTCGGAGCCGCGCAGGTCCTGCTGCTCGAGCCGGCCGCTGCGATGGCCGGAGACGCCGAGGCTGATCGTCGTCGCGTCGCCGCGGACGCCGCCGCCGGCGATGAACAGCAGCACGCTTCTGCAGCCGTGCCGTCTGACGAGGCGGTCGGCGAAGGCGGTGGGGGAGAGCCCGTCGGCGGTCGAGTAGCGGGCCGCGACGAAGCCGCGGTCGCGGCGCTCGAGGTCGGCGAGCAGGCCGCCGAAGGCGGCGCGGGTGCGGTCGACGCTGGCGTAGTCGTAGGAGTCGTCGAGCATGTCGGCGACGGTGATCGCGCAGCTGTCCTCGGCGGCGAGCCGCTTGGCGGCGGCGTCGGCGCCGGCGGAGACGGCGCGCTGACGGGCGCTGCCGGTCGCGGACGTCTTGGCGCGCGCGCCCGCGCTCGCGCGCGGAAGGCGCGTGAAGACGCGGTATCTGGAGGAGCGGTAGCCGTCGGCGGAGCGCAGGTAGAGCGGCAGGCGGCCGCCGGCGAGCGGCGGCCAGTCGAGCGTGCGGCTGAGCTGCACGCGGCCGCTCCTGACGCCGACGAGCGCGACGCGACCGGGATGCTCGAACAGCTGGAACGGGCCGCGGTCCTCGTAGTAGAGCCACGCCGGCTCGGAGCCGACGCGCAGCACGACCGGCGCCTTGCCGACGGTCGCTCCGGCTCTGCGCAGCCGCTCGCGGCGGTCGGCTCTGTCAGGCGCGGCGGCGCTGTTCGCGCTCGCGGAGCGCTCGATCCCGGCCTCTGCGACGACGGTGCCCGCGGGCAGCGGCGTGCGCGCGCGGAAGACGATCACGGGCTGCGAGCGGCCGGCGGAGCCGAGCGCTCTCAGCGCGGCGGCGTCTGCCGATCTCAGGCTCGCCGCCTGCGCGGGCGCCGCCAGCAGCGCGGCGAGCGCGAGCAGCGCCGCCAGGACCGCGACGCCCAGGGTCAGGGCCTTGACGGCCGGATCGAGTGGGGCGCGGCGGCGTCCGCCGCGCTGGTCGCTCGCCGCTTGCGAGATGACGGAGACGCTCACGCCTGCTCCTCCCGGTGCGCGCGAAGTGGCAGAGCCAATGCGCCGCAACAGTTCTGATTGTCAAGCGGGTGGAGACTGGTTCGACACACCCGCAAATGGAACTTCAGCACGAAGGCCGCCCAGAATAGCCGTCAAACCACGAAGTGCGCAAATTTCCATCAACCATTCGACCAACTTTGCACTTGAGATCAAACATCTATACGGTGGGTCGCCCTCATCCGGAGACCGCTACGCAGGCGGAGGTGCCATGTCAGAGCCGTTCCTCGGCGAGATTCGCGCGATGTCGTTCAACTTCGCGCCGAAGGGCTGGGCGCAGTGCAACGGGCAGCTGCTGCCGATCGCTTCGAACCAGGCGCTCTTCTCGCTCCTGGGGACGACCTACGGCGGTGACGGACGGGTCAACTTCGCGCTGCCGGACCTGCGCGGGCGCGTGCCGGTCGACACCGACTTCGGCTCCTATCAGCTCGGCCAGAAAGCCGGCTCGGAGGCCGTGACGCTCTCACCTCAGCAGCTGCCGACGCACAGACACGCGTTCAACGCCACCAGAGCCGGGGCCAACGATGCGATGCCGGTGGCACTCGCGTCGGCGCCGAACCTCTACGGGGAGGTGAGAAACCTGACGCCGATCGGCGGCCAGGCTCCCGCCGGCCCGAGCATCACCTCGACGGGGGCACAGCCGCACGCGAACGTGATGCCGTACCTCGTGATCGAGTTCTGCATCGCGCTGCAGGGCATCTTCCCCTCGCCCAACTGATCCGCCGACCTCACACAGGAGTCACGAGATGGCCCAACCGTACGTCGGCGAGATCCGCATGTTCGCCGGCAACTTCGCACCCGCCGGCTGGCTGTTCTGCCAAGGCCAGCTGCTGCCGATCTCCGAGTACGAGACGCTCTTCCAGCTGATCGGCACCACCTACGGCGGCGACGGGGAGTCGACGTTCATGCTGCCGAACCTCAGCGGCCGTGCCCCGATCCACATGGGCAGCGGCCCGGGGCTGTCCCCGCGGACGATCGGCGAGATCGGCGGCACGACGGAGGTGACGCTGACCAGAGACCAGCTCGGCGGCCACACGCATGCGCTGCTCGGCAGCGTCGACCCGGGCGCCTCGCCCAATCCCGCCGGCGCGATCCTCGCGCGCGGCAGCAACGTGCAGGTCTACGTCGCCAGCAGCGCCGACGGGACGATGGCGGCGGGCACGCTCGGGCCGGCGGGCGGCAGCCAGCCGCACGACAACCGCCAGCCGTACCTCGCCGTCAGCTACATCATCTCCCTCTTCGGGATCTTCCCGAGCCCGACGTGAGAAAGGACGCTCAGCATGGCTGATCCCTTCGTCGCGGAGATCCGCATCATGGCCATCAACTTCGCCCCGAAGGGGTGGGCGTTGTGCACCGGCCAGCTGCTGCCGATCTCCCAGAACACGGCGCTGTTCTCGCTGCTCGGGACGACCTACGGCGGCAACGGCAAGTCGAACTTCGCGCTGCCCGACCTGCAGGGACGCACCGCGCTCCACGCCGACAACTCCCAGACCTATCTGGGTGAGGTCGGGGGCAGCGACACGGTGACGCTGCTGGAGAGCGAGATCGCCAGCCACAACCACAACGTCAACGTCGTCAACATCGACCCGGCCAACCTGACGACGCCCGGGCCGAGAGTGATGCTCGCGCAGTCCAGCGGCGACGCCAACGCCTACAACAGATCGCCGCAGCCCGGCGACAACGTCACGCTGGCGCCTGACGCGATCAGCTTCACCGGCGGCGACCAGCCGCACGACAACATGCAGCCGTACCTCGCGCTGCTGTTCGTGATCGCCCTGCAGGGCGTCTTCCCGCCGCGGCCGTAGCCGTATCCGGGGCGGGCGGCCGCGCGCCGCCCGCCCCCGCGCGCCGGTCCACCGGTCGGTGGCGAGCCGCGCGCCCGCGGCAGCGC
>JAEXXR010000431.1 GCA_023405705.1 Actinomycetes bacterium | reverse complement strand
CGACGCTGCTCGCGCACGGGCGCGACCGCCGCGCCCACTTCAAGGCGCCGCGCCAATGGGCCTTCATGGACGAGCTGCCGCGCAGCGAGGCCGGCAAGGTCCGCCGCGACGCGCTCGCCGCGGCCGGCGCCCGCGAGGCGGAGGCCTAGACGATGCGCTTCGGGATCATGGCCTCGCACCAGTGGCCGTTCGAGGACGACCTGCGCCGCCACGTCGAGGAGCTGACCGAGCTGGTCCAGCTCGCCGAGCAGCTCGGCTACGACTCGGCGTGGGTGATCAACCACTTCGTCTCCAACCTCGCGACGCCGCAGCCGATCTCGATGATGGCGAAGCTGATCGAGCACACGGAGCGGATCACGGTCGGCACCGGCATCCTGCTGCTGCCGTTCTTCCACCCGGTCCACGTCGCCGAGGAGTTCGCGACGCTCGACCAGCTGTCGGGCGGGCGCGTCGTGCTCGGCGTCGCCGCCGGCTACCGCGACCACGAGTTCGAGGCGTTCGGGATCCCGGTCGAGGAGCGCTTCAGACGGCTCGACGAGGGGATCCGGATCGTCCGCTCGCTGTGGAGCGGCGAGCGCGTCTCCTTCGACGGCGAGATCTGGTCGTTCAGAGACCAGCGGATCGGCATCCCGCCGCTGACCCCCGGCGGCCCGCCGATCTGGGTCGGCGCCGGCGCGAGGCTGGCGGTGCGGCGCGCCGCCCGCCTCGGCGACGCCTGGTACGCGCCCGGCAACTCGCCGTCGAGAAGCTATCTGCAGAAGCACGTCGGCATCTACGACGAGGCGCTCGCCGAGTACGGCAGGACGCCGGCGGAGCGGCCGATCGGCGTCGAGCTGTACTGCGCGCCGACGACGGAGCAGGCGATCGAGGAGGCGCTGCCGCACGCCCGCCGCGAGTACCACACCTACGCCGAGTACCCGGCGCTGAGATGGCAGCGCGACCGCTTCGACGAGCTGGTCGCCAACACGCTGCTGCTCGGCTCGCCGGAGGACCTGATCGAGCGGATCCGCGGCTTCCGCGCGCTCGGCTTCGACCACCTGATCTTCCGGCCCTTCTGGCTCGGCATGCCGATGGAGCAGGCGCGCGCGTCGCTGCGCCTGTTCGCCGAGGAGGTCATCCCCGTGCTGCGAGAGGAGGCGGGCAGATGAACCCGCACGCGAAGAAGATGGGCGCCGGCGCAGTGGCCGGCGGGAGTTCCGCCGCCGGCGCGGCCGCCGTGGGTGCGACCGCGATGGCGCCGGTCGACGGCGCCGGTCACCGCACGCTGATGGGCCGCTGGGCGACCGGCGTCAGCCTCGTCACGACGCTCCACGACGGCGAGCCGTACGGCTGCACGCTCAACGCGCTCAGCTCGCTGTCGCTCGACCCGCCGACGCTGATCGTCTGCCTCGGCGAGCAGACGCGCACGCTCGCCGCCGTGCGGCAGACGGGGCGGTTCGCCGTCAACGTGCTCGCCGCCGGCCAGGCCGACGTCTCGCGCACCTTCGCGGACAGGTCGCTGTCGACCGCCGCCCGCTTCGAGGCGGTCCCGCACGCGATCCGCTTCGGCGTGCCGGTGATCGACGGCTGCGTGGCGACCGTGATCTGCGACGTGCTGGAGGAGCGGCCGCTGTGCGACCACGTCGTCGTCGTCGGCCGCGCGCTGCACGGCACCGTCGCCGACGAGCACGAGCCGCTCGTCTTCTTCGGCGGCGGCTACCACCGCGCGGTGCGCTGAGCGGCTCCCACACGCCGATGAGGTGCGAGTTCGGGTTGCTCAGCGACCCGAACTCGCATGTCATGCGGTGGTGAGTCAGGCGAGCAGCGCGTCGACGGCGCGGCGGACCGCCTCGGCCTCGGCGGCCTCCGGCGGCGCCGCGGCCAGCGCGCCGTAGAGCGCCTTCGTCTCGCGCACCGCGCCCGGCTGGTGCGCGGCGATCGTCGCGGCCAGCCTGCTGACCTCCTCGGCCAGCGCCGCGTCGTCGACCACGCGCGAGAAGAGGCCCGCGGTCAAAGCGTCCGAAGCCGTCACCGGCGCGCCGCTCAGCAGCCAGTCGAGCGCGACCTTGCGCGGGAGCGTCGAGAGCAGGTCGAGCATCACGATCCCGGGGACGACGCCGTGGGCGATCTCCGGCAGCGCGATCACGGCGCCGCGGGCGGCGACGGCGAGGTCGCAGCGGGCGATCAGGCCGAGGCCGAAGCCCATCGCGCCGCCCTGGACGGCGGCGATCGTCGGCTGCGGCGCGGCGGCGAGGTCGGCGAGCAGGCGGCGGTTGGCCTCGAAGGAGGCCTGCACGGCCGCGCGGTCGCCGGCCGCGCGCATCGCGGCGATCTCGCCGAGGTCCCAGCCGGCGCAGAAGACCGGCCCCTCAGAGGCGATCACGATCGCGCGCGTGGCGGCGTCGGCGGTCGCCGCGCGCAGGGCGTCGTGCAGCGCGGCGGCGGTCGCGTCGTCGAAGGCGTTGCGCCGCTCCGGGCGGTCGACCGTGAGCGTGACGACGCCCTCGTGGAACTCCGACTTGACAGTCATGGTGGCTCGGGAGTATAGATACCGACCAGACGGTATGTCCATCACGGGGCCGACCGCCGACCGAGGAGACGAGAGAGCGTGAAGAAGACCGAGGCCGAGCTGCTGTCCGCGCAGTGGGACACCGACCACATGGAGGTCGACGAGGCGACGATCGCCGGCTACGTCAAGTACGCCGTCGACCCGGATCGCGCCGTCGCCACGATCACCTTCGACCGCCCCGACCGGCTCAACGCGATCCCCGTCGCCGCCTTCGAGCGCGTCGGCGACCTCGTCCGCGAGGCCGAGGCCGACGACCGCGTCAAGGTGATCGTCTTCAAGGGCGAGGGCGACCACTTCGGCACCGGCGCCGACGCCGCCGAGCTGGGCCACTACATCGGCTACAAGAGAGGCACCGACAAGGCCTCGCGCCGCCGCCCCGCGCAGCGCCAGCGGATCCTGCCGGACCGCAACGTCCTCTCCTCCGCCTTCACGCGCCCGATCGTCGAGTGCCTCAAGGCGACCGTCTGCCAGGTCCAGGGCTACTGCTACGGCGGCCACTTCCAGATCGCGCTGTCGGCCGACATCGTGATCGCGACGCCCGACGCCCGCTTCACGCATCCGGCCTTCCGCTACCTCGGTCCCGCTCCGCAGGACATGTACCACTGGATCGAGAAGCTCGGCCTGACGAAGATGAAGGACCTGATGCTCACCATGCGCCCGCTCGGCGCGCAGGAGGGCGAGGAGGCCGGGCTCGTGACGAAGGTCGTCGAGCCCGAGGAGCTGGAGAGATGGGTCGACGACTACGTCGACGCGATCGCCGTGATGCCGCTCGACTCGCTGATGATGGGCAAGTCGATGATGCAGCTGCTGATGGAGGCGCGCGGCAAGGGCCTCGGCGCGATGACCGGCTGGGTCGGCCACGGCTGGGCGACCAACGTCGTCTTCGAGGACGACGACTGGAACTTCCTGCGCGAGCGGCGGGAGAAGGGTGTCGCGCAGGCGCTCGCCGATCGCGACAACATGGTCGCGCCCCACTTCCGTCTCAGCAACGCGCGCAGCAAGGCGCACGCGAACGGCGCCACGAACGGCAACGGCGACGGGAAGGGCTGAGACGATGCGCTTCGGGGTCCTGCTCGATCACCAGTACGCGAAGGGCGAGCCGCTGGCGCCGCGCATCGGCGAGCTGGTCGAGCAGACCCAGACGGCGCGCGACCTCGGCTTCGACTCGGTCTTCGGGATCCATCACTACCTCGGCAGCCTGCAGACGCTGCAGCCGCTGTCGCTGATGGCGCGCCTGATCGACCACAGCGGCGAGATGCAGATCGGCACCGGCATCCTGATCCTGCCGCTCGGCCACCCGGTCCACTGGGCCGAGGAGATCGCCTCGATCGACCAGCTGTCGGGCGGGCGGTTCGTGCTCGGCATCGGCTCCGGCTACCGCGACGACGAGTTCCAGTCGTTCGGGCTGAAGAGATCGCAGCGGACGAGACGGATGGTCGAGTCGCTGAGCGTGATGGAGCAGCTGTGGACGGGCGAGTCCGTCACCCACCACGGCGACCACTTCCAGCTCGACGACCAGGTCTGCTCGGTGCTGCCGGTCAACGGCACGGTGCCGGTGTGGATCGGCGCCAACTCGCCGGCGGGGATCGAGCGCGCCGCGCGCCTCGGCCATTCCTGGCTGGCGCCCGGCAACGTCAAGCGCAACTGGGCGGTCGGCAACCTGCAGGCGCACCAGGAGGCGCTGAGGGAGGCCGGCCACGCGCCGGAGGGGCGGACCTATCCGCTCCACCGCGACCTCTTCGTCGCGGACTCGCGCGAGGAGGCGATGGCCTTCGCGGACACCTTCCCGAAGGCCGCCTACGCCGAGTACGTGCAGTACGGCATGGACTACTTCGAGACGCTGTGGGACGAGCTGAAGGAGAAGGCGCTCTTCTTCGGCACGGCCGACGACGTCGTCGCGAAGATCGAGGACTTCGCCGCCGCGGGCTTCAACCACTTCGTCTTCCGCGTCCAATGGCTCGGCTGCCCGCACGAGACCTCGATGGCGATCCTCGAGCGCTTCGCGCGCGAGGTGCTGCCGCGGGTGCGGGCGGACGTCGACGTGGAGGTGACGGCCGCATGAGCGAGCCGATCGGACGGGTCGGGCACGTGCTGCTGCCCGCAGGGAACGTTGGGCAGACGGTCGCCTTCCTGACGGAGACGCTCGGCCTGCCGCTGCGCTTCCAGGACGGCGAGCGCTACGCCGCGATAGACGGCGGCTCGACGACGCTGGCGGTCGCCGCCGACGCCGAGCTGCCGGCCAGCGGGAAGGTCGCGGTCGGGATCAAGGTCGCCGACCTGGAGGCGGTCGCGGCGCGGCTGGAGGCCGCCGGGACGCCGCTGCTGGGCGGCGTGGTCGAGTCCGAGCACGAGCGTTCGCTCGGCTTCCAGGACCCGGCCGGGAACGTGTTCGTCGCGTACGAGCCGAAGGGCTCCTGAACGCAGGACGGCCCGGTGGGAGCGCCCGGTCCGGTCGCAGGTCATTGACAGATACCGTCTGGTTGGTATGGTCGAGCCAGACGGCGTGTGGAGACGCCATCGAGTGGTGGGGCCCGGGTCGCGGGCCCACGGAGGAGAGAAGAGATGAAGGCTCACGCAGGAGCAGTGCTGTCGAGGTCCCGCAAGGCGCTCGCGCTCGCGGCGGCCCTCGCCCTCAGCGTCGGCGTGGCCCCCCCCGGCGGCGGGGGCCCCCCCCCCCCCCCCC
>JAEXXR010000383.1 GCA_023405705.1 Actinomycetes bacterium | reverse complement strand
CGGACGCGCGCGGCGAGCAGCTGCGTCAGCACGGCGTCGGTCTGCGGTCGGACGGCGCGCAGGCGGCGGAAGTCGATCTCGTGGACCGACAGCGTCTCCGCTCTCTCCAGCGCCGCGACCGTCGCGGAACGCGGCTCGCCCGGCGTCAGCAGCGCCAGCTCGCCGAAGGCGTCGCCGGGGCCGACGACGTTGAGCGTCGCGACGTCGCCGAACTCGGTCCCGATCCGGACCGCGAAGCGGCCGCTGCGGACGAGGTGCATGCAGTCGGCCGGGTCGCCGGCGTGGAACACGACCTCCCCGGCGGAGAACGCACGCCGGCGCCCGTGCGACAGCAGCTCCGCGACCTCCTCGGGCGCGGCACCGTCCAGCAGGGCGAACTCGTCGCGCGGCACGGCTGGGAACGGTACACCGGAAGGCGTACGCTCGTGCGATGGACCGCCGCGAGCACCGCGATGCCCACGACGAGCGCGACCACCGCGACCGCCGCGAGCAGGAGCTGCGGACGGAGCTGCGCACGCTGCTCGGCTCGTTCGAGTACGCCTACGCGATGGGCGCGCGCCGCACGCTCGGCGCGCGCGATCCGCGACTGGATGCCGTGGTCGCGCGCGTCGAGGAGATCGAGCGCGAGCTGACCCGCCTCAGGCGGGGATCAGATCGTGCGGATTGAGCACGTACTTCTTCGCGGCTCCTCTGTCGAAGTCTCTGTAGCCCTGCGGCGCGTCGTCGAGCGAGATCACCGTCGCGTTGACCGCTCTGGCGATCTGGCAGCGGTCGGCGAGGATCGCCTCCATCAGCTCGCGGTGGTATCTCATCACCGGGCACTGGCCCGTCGTGAAGACGTGCGACTTCGCCCAGCCGAGCCCGATCCGGATCGACAGCGAGCCCTCCTTGGCGGCGTCGTCGTGCGCGCCCGGGTCGCCGGTCACGTACAGGCCGGGGATGCCGAGCGCGCCGCCGGCGCGCGTGTATTCCATCAGCGAGTTGAGCACCGTCGCCGGCCGCTCCTCCTTGGCGTCGCTGCCGTGGCCGCGCGCCTCGAAGCCGACGGCGTCGACGCCGCAGTCGACCTCCGGGACGCCGAGCAGCTGCTCGATCTGGTCCTTCGGGTCGCCTCTGGTGACGTCGATCGTCTCGCAGCCGAAGCTGCGCGCCTGCGCCAGCCGCTCCGGGATCAGGTCGCCGACGATCACGACCGACGCGCCCAGCAGCTGCGCCGAGTGGGCGGCCGCGAGGCCGACCGGCCCGGCGCCCGCGACGTAGACCGTGCTGCCGGTCGTCACGCCCGCGGTCACGCAGCCGTGGTAGCCGGTCGGGAAGATGTCCGACAGCATCGTCAGGTCGCGGATCTTCTCGAGCGCCTGCTCCTTGTCGCGGAAGCGCAGGCAGTTGAAGTCGGCGTACGGGACCATCACGTAGCGCGCCTGCCCGCCCGGCCAGCCGCCCATGTCGACGTAGCCGTAGGCCGCGCCGGGGCGGGCCGGGTTGGTGTTGAGGCAGATGCCGGTCTTGCGCTCCTTGCAGTTGCGGCAGCGGCCGCAGGCGATGTTGAACGGAACCGAGACGAGATCGCCCTCGTTGAGGAACTCGACGTCGCGACCTCTCTCGATCACCTCGCCGGTGATCTCGTGCCCGAGCATCAGCCCCTCGGGCGCGGTCGTGCGGCCGCGCACCATGTGCTGGTCGCTGCCGCAGATGTTGGTGGCGACGATCCGCAGGATCACGCCGTGGTGGCATTCGCGCCCGACGCTGTCGGGATGGACGCCCGGCCCGTCTCTGAGCACGAAGCTCGGGTAGTCGGCCGTCTGGACCTCGACCTTGCCGGGTCCCATGTAGATGACGCCCTTGTTGGTGTCGGCCATCGCTTCTCCTCCGGTTCTTCCGGTCCCGAAGGGTGTCTGCCCGGTCCGGACCGGACGAAGCGGAGGATTCCGGTGTGAGGTCAGGCCGCGGCCTGCTCGGCCCAGTCGCGGTAGAGCGCCCAGTAGCGGCCCTCGGCCGCGATCAGCTCGTCGTGGGTGCCCTGCTCGACGATCCGGCCGTGCTCCAGCACGACGATCTTGCCGGCGTGGCGGATGGTGGAGAGGCGGTGGGCGATCACGACCGCGGTGCGGCCGGCGAGCAGCCTGCGCAGGCCGTGCTCGATGTGCGCCTCGGTGCGGATGTCGACGTTCGAGGTCGCCTCGTCGAGCACCAGCACGCGCGGGTCGGCGATCAGCGCGCGGGCGAACGCGATCAGCTGGCGCTGGCCGGCCGACAGCTGCGAGCCGCGCTCGCCGACCTCGGTGTCCCAGCCGTGCTCCAGCTCCTCGACGAAGCGGTCGGCGCCGACGGCGGCGGCCGCCGCGACGATCTCCTCGCGCGAGGCGCCCGGCCGCCCGAACGCGATGTTCTCGGCGACCGTCCCGCTGAAGAGGAAGCCCTCCTGCGGCACGATCCCCATCTGCTCGCGCAGCGACTGCGCCGTCACCTCGCGCAGGTCGTGGCCGTCGACGCGGACGGCGCCCTCGGCCGGGTCGTAGAAGCGCGCGACCAGCTTCGCGAAGGTCGACTTGCCGGCGCCGGTCTCGCCGACCAGCGCGACCGTCTGCCCGGGCGGCACGACGAGGTCGAGGTCGCGCAGCGCCCAGGCGCCCTCCGCGTCCTCTCTGCCGCCGTACTTGAACGAGACGCCGTCGAAGACCAGCTCGCCTCTGATCGGCGGCAGCGGTCTCGCGCCCCGCGCGTCCTTGAGGTCGGGCTCCTCGTCGAGCAGCTCGAAGATCTTGTCGAGCGCCGCCATGCCGGACTGGTAGGTGGTGTACAGCTGGGACAGCTGCTGGATCGGGTCGAAGAAGTTGTTCAGCGCGGCGATGAAGCCGAAGACGACGCCGGTCGAGACGTCGCCCTCGATCACCTGGATGCCGCCTATCACGAGGATCGCGACCGTCACCAGCGCCGACAGCAGCTCGACCGCGGGGAAGTACGACGCGTTCAGGTAGACGGTCGTCATGTTCGCTCTGCGGTTGGCCTCGTTCAGCTCCGCGAAGCGGTCGAGGTGGCGCGGCTCCTGGCCGAAGGAGCGCACGACGCGGATCCCCGACAGCGTCTCCTGCAGGTAGCCGGTGATCGACGCGATCCGCTCGCGCGTGCGGCGGAAGGCGTCGGCGGAGGCGATCCGGAAGGCGAAGGCGCCGAGCAGCAGCAGCGGGATCGAGAGGAAGGTCCACAGCGCCAGCTCGACGTCGAAGATCAGCAGCGTGACGACGACGCCGAGCAGCATCAGCGTCGACTGGAACAGCGTCGTGACGCCGTCGGTGACGAGCTGGTCGAGCGCCTGCACGTCGTTGGTCAGGCGCGAGATCACGACGCCGGCGCGGTTGCGCGAGTAGAAGCCGAGCGACAGCGACTGGATGTGCTCGAACAGCTGGATGCGCAGGTCCTGCAGCGCGCGCTGGCCGACCCAGCCGGTCATGTACGTCTGCAGGTAGGTCGCGCCCCAGTAGACCAGCGCGGAGACGACGAAGGCGACGACGATCCAGTTCAGCGCCGCGACGTCTCTGTTGCCGATCCCCTCGTCGATCGCCAGCTTCGCGAGCGGCGCCGGCGCGAGCGCCGCGCCGGTCGCGAGGAAGAGGCCGAGGAACATCAGCGCGACGCGGCCGCGGTAGGGGTGCAGCAGCACCAGCAGGCCGCGCAGCTTGCGGCCGCGGCCGGAGGTCTGGCGCAGTCTGCGGCGCAGGTCGGCGAGCCGCTGCGCCTCGCGGCCTGCCGTCGTCTCGGAGCCGATCGCGCCGGTGGCGAGCGCGCTCGCGCCCTCCTGGAAGCGGCGGGCGTCGGTGCGCTCGGCGGCATCGGGCGCGGCGCTGTCTCTGCGGTCTCTCGCGCTCATGCGACCTCCTCCTCGGCGCGGCGCGTCAGGAAGACCTGGTCGGGCAGGCCCTTCTGCGCGATCTCGCGGTAGAGATCGGAGTCGTCGAGCAGCGCCTCGTGGTCGCCGCGGGCGACGATCTCGCCGTGGTCGAGCACGACGATCTCGTCGGCGAGCGCGATCGTCGAGAGGCGGTGGGCGATCACGAAGGTCGTCCGCCCGGCCATCACCTCGCGCAGCGCCGCCTTGATCTCCTGCTCGGTCGAGGCGTCGACCGAGGAGGTCGCGTCGTCGAGCACGAGGATCCGCGGGTTGGCGAGCAGCGCCCGCGCGATCGCGATCCGCTGCCGCTGGCCGCCCGACAGCGTCAGGCCGCGCTCGCCGATCAGCGTGTCGTAGCCGTCCGGCAGCTCGGCGACGAAGCCGGCCGCGCGCGCCCGCTCCGCCGCCAGCTCGACCTCCTCGCGGCTCGCGTCGGGACGGGCGTAGGCGATGTTGTCGTGGACGGTCGCGGAGAAGAGGAAGGGGTCGTCGGTGACGACGGCGACCTCGCTGCGCAGCGCGCGCGAGTCGACGTCGCGGACGTCGGCGCCGTCGATCAGGACCGCGCCGTGCGTGGCGTCGTAGAGGCGGGGGAGGAGGCTGACGAGCGCGGTCTTGCCGGAGCCGGTCGGGCCGACGATCGCGACCGTCGTGCCGGCCTCGACGACGAGGTCGAGGTCGCGCAACGCCGGGTGGGTCGCGCCCTCGAAGGTGAGCGAGACGTCGCGCAGCTCGACGCGGCCGTCGCCGGCCGGCAGCGGCGGCGCGTCCGGCGCGGCGGTGAGCGCCGGCGCGCGGTCGAGCAGCTGGAAGATGCGGGCTCCGGAGGCGGTCGCGCGCTGCGCGGAGCCGAGCATGTAGCCGAGCATCCGCATCGGCGTGATCAGCATCAGCAGGTAGGCGTAGAACGCGGTGAACTCGCCGACGGTCAGCGAGCCGTCGATCACCTCGCGGCCGCCGACGAACAGGATCGCGGCGAGGCCGAGGTTCGGGAGGAAGCCGAGGAACGGCGCGTAGAAGGCCTGCAGCCGGGTGGCGACCATCGACTGGTCGAAGACGCGGCCGACTCTGTGCGAGAAGCGGCCGAGCTGGCGCTCCTCGCGCGCGAACGCCTTCACGACGCGGACGCCGGAGACGTTCTCCTCGGCCTCCGCCGTCAGCTCCGCGACGCGCTGCTGGACCTCCTGCTGCGCCGGCCGCGCGCGGCGGCCGAAGCGGAAGGCGACGAGCACGACGAACGGGACCGGCAGCAGCGCGATCGCCGCCAGCTCCGGCCGCAGCACGAACATCGCGATGCCGGAGAGGACGATCGTGAAGATCGCCTGGCCGATGAAGATCAGGCCGTAGCCGAGGAAGAAGCGGACGGCCTGCAGGTCGACGGTCACGCGCGACATCAGCTGGCCGGTCTGCTGGCGGTCGTAGAAGCCGAGCTCGAGCGACTGCAGGTGGGCGTAGAGGCGCTGGCGCAGGTCGTACTCGACGCCGAGCGAGACCTGGCCCGAAACGAGCCGCCGGCCGACGGAGAAGGCGAGCCGCAGCAGGCCGGCGGCGGCGACCCCGACCGCGAGCCAGACGAGCTGGCTCTTGTCGCCGTCGCTGGAGGCGTCGATCGCGTTGCCGGTCAGCCAGGGGATCGCGACCGTCGCGCCCATCGCCGCGGCGGCGAGCAGGAAGGAGATCGTGACGCCCGTCTTGTACGGGGCGAGGAAGCCGAGCAGTCGGCGGAAGGTCTTCATGCTGTGCGGTGCGCCTCCATGCTTCAAAAAGTATAGTGGCCTCGGGATGAGTGCTCCGCCGGTCGGCATCTGCGACTTCTGCCGCCACCAGAGAGTGGTACGCAACACACGCGGCTCCGTCTTCTCGCTCTGCATGAAGGCGAGAGACGACCCGGCATTCCCGCGCTATCCGCGCCTGCCGGTGCTCAGATGCAGCGGCTTCGAGCAGCAGTCGGAGGAACATGGCAGAGCACGATAGGACTTCAAGCGTGCTTGAAGTCAAGGGGTGAGGGCGGAAAGCGGGAGGGGCGAGGCGCCTACCGGCGCGCGGTGAAGGCGATCGGGCCGGTGCTGCAGCGGGTCGCGGCGCCGGTGCGCCAGCTGGCGCTGACCGTGCCGCGGACGGCGTCGGCGGCGAAGCGGCCGGTCACGCGCAGGCTCAGCG
>JAEXXR010000322.1 GCA_023405705.1 Actinomycetes bacterium | reverse complement strand
CGGCGACGCCGACCGGTCCGCAGGGCTCGCACATCACGCGCTCGCTGGTCAGCGCCGACGGGCTCGCGTTCGTCCCCGAGGGCGACGGCGAGGTCGCGGCCGGCGAGCCGGTCGAGATCGAGCGGATCTGAGCCGCCGATGCCCGCGGCGCGGCACAATCAGTCGGACGTGCCCCGCTTCGCCGCCCTGCTCGCCCTGGTGACCGCCGCTGCGGTCGCGATCCGCCGCCGCGCCCATCGCGCCCGGCTCGGCTGGCCGGCGCGGGCGCGGATCGTCAGCGTCGACGACCACACGACGCTCGACGGGCGCGGCGCCGTCCGCTCGACCCAGGCGGCCGACCTGACACTGCCGGCTGCGGTGCTGGAGGAGCTGTGGAGCCCCGCCCAGCTGGAGCGGCTCGCGGCGACCTACTGGCGCTTCCTCTCGCGCGTGACGCTCGGGCTGATCCGCGTCGACTACAGCGAGACTCAGCGGACGGTCGTGCTGCTGCGCCAGCCCCTGCGGCTGCTGCGCTTCCAGGCGCCCGAGTACGAGATGGACGGCGAGCGCGGGATCGTCCGCTGGCGGATCGAGGACGGCCTGCTGGTCGCCCGCGCCGGCCGCCACGGCGACGGCTACCTGCAGATCGACGTGCGCCGCTGCGGCCCCGTCGACGGCAGAGCGGGCTTCGAGCGGCTCCACGTCGAGGTCGAGGTCGCCAACTTCTATCCGGCGATCGCCCACAGCATCAGCCGCCACCTCTACAGATGGACCCAGTCCTTCGTCCACGTCCTCGTGACGCACGGCTTCCTCCGCTCCCTCGCCCGCCTCGACCTCGCCGAGTCGCGCATCGGCCGCTTCGCCCCCGATCGCGTCGAGGACGTGCCGGACCCGACCTGACCCGGCCCGCCCCGTTCCCACCGGCGACGCGCGATGCTGCGCGCCGCCGTGGAGAGGCCGCCAGGCTGTTCAGCTCAGCCGTAGCGCTCGCCGGTGATCGCGCGCAGCTTGGAGCGGTCGTGGGTCGCGTGGACGCGGCGGACGGTGCCGGAGCGGGAGCGCATCACGAGCGACTCGGTCGTCGCGCCTCTGCCGCGGTAGCGGACGCCCTGGAGGACGTCGCCGTCGGTGACGCCGGTGGCGGAGAAGAAGACGTCGTCGCCCCAGCAGAGGTCGTTGGTCGTGAGGACTCTGGAGAGGTCGTAACCGGCGTCGAGCGCGGCCTGTCTCTCGCTCTCGTCGCGCGGCCACAGGCGGCCGAGGATCGCGCCGCCCATGCACTTCAGCGCCGCGGCGGTGATGACGCCCTCGGGAGTGCCGCCGATCCCGTAGAGGAGGTCGACCGGGGAGCGGTCGCTGACGGCGAGCAGCGCGGCGGAGACGTCGCCGTCGGTGATCAGCTTGATGCGGCCGCCGGCCTCGCGCACCTCGCGCATCGCTCTCTCGTGGCGGGGGCGGTCGAGCATCACGACCGTGACGTCGCCGACGCCCATCCCCTTGCGGTCGGCGACGAGCTTCAGCGTCTCGCCGAGCGGGCGGTCGAGGTCGAGCAGGTCGGCGATCTCCTCGTTGCCGGCCATCTTCTCCATGTAGACGATCGGCCCGGGGTCGAACATCGTGCCGCGCTCGGCGAGCGCGATCACGGCGATCGCGGAGGGCATGCCGAGGGCGCAGAGGCGCGTGCCCTCGAGCGGGTCGACGGCGATGTCGACCTCCGGCGGGGAGCCGTCGCCGATCTGCTCGCCGTTGTAGAGCATCGGCGCCTCGTCCTTCTCGCCCTCGCCGATCACGACGGTGCCGCTCATCGGCACCGAGTCGAGCACGAAGCGCATCGCGTCGACCGCGGCCTGGTCGGCCGCCTCCTTGTCGCCGCGTCCGACGAGGCGGGCGGCGGCGAGCGCCGCGGCCTCCGTGACGCGCGCCAGCTCGAGCGCGAGGTTGCGATCGGGACGGTCATGCGGAGAAGTCGAAGTCATGTGGGGGCGGCGCGTTCGGGAGGTGTGAGGGCGCCGGAGGGGCGGACGCTACCACCGTCCCCGGAAATGTCGGACGATATGCCGATGGTTCGTGCGGCGCGATAGCGTGGCCGGTCGATGGAGTTCACCCGCCTCTTCCCCTCTCCCGGAGCGGTCGACAGCTCCGAGCTGCTGCACGACCTCGGCCTCGGCGCCCGCGCCCACGCCGACCGCCCCTACCTGGTCACGAACTTCGCCGCGACCGCCGACGGCCGCATCGCGATCGACGGCCGCTCCGGCGCGATCGGCGACGACGGCGACCACGAGGTCTTCAGGCGCCTGCGGACGCAGGGCGACGCGCTGCTCGTCGGCACCGGCACGATCGCGCAGGAGGAGTACTCGCGCCCGATCCGCAGAGCCGATCTGCAGGCCGTGCGCGAGGCGATCGGCCTGGCGCCGATCCCGCCGCTGGTGACGGTGACGCGCAGCGGCCGGCTGCCGCTGCAGATCCCGCTGTTCCACGATCCCGACGCGCACATGATCGTCTACACGACGGTCGACCTGCCCGCGCCCGACGTGCCGGCGAGGGTCGAGGTGGTGCGGATCGAGGAGTCCACCGGGCCGCTGCTGACCGGCGCGCTGCGCGACCTGCGCGTGGAGCGCGGGATCCGCTCGGTGCTGTGCGAGGGCGGCCCGGCGCTGCTGAGCGGGCTGCTGCACGAGCGGCTCGTCGACGAGCTGTTCCTGACCGTCGCGCCCCTGCTGGCCGGCGGCGGCGAGTCGGACCCGATGACCGCGGGCGCCGCGCTGTCGCCGCCGGAGGCGCTGGAGCTGCTGTGGGTGCTGGAGCGGCGCGGCTCGCTCTACCTGCGCTACGCCGTCAGGTGATCCGCGTGCCGGTGCAGGACGCCGCGGCGAGCTGAGCCGCGGCTGCCGCGCGCCCACCGCCGCCCTGACCGCGCCGGCGACGCGACGCCCGCGGCGGTTCGCCGATCGACGCCGCTGGTTAGGCTCAAGGAGAACCGCACCACACGCGCAAGGGACTGGCCGCATGATCCAACTGACCGTCGCCGGGGACGCCGAGGCCGCAGCCCGGACCACCGCCGAGCGGATCGCCGCGACGATCGCCGAGGCGCGCGCCGAGCGCGGCGTCGCGCACGTCTCGCTCGCCGGCGGCCGCACCCCCGCCCGCACCTACCGGCTGCTGGCGAGACTGGTGCACGACTGGAGCGGCGTCCACCTGTGGTTCGGCGACGAGCGCTGCGTCCCGCTCGACGACGCCGACAGCAACCACCGCCTCGTCGTCGAGAACCTGCTCGCCGGCTCCGCGCAGCCCGGCCCGATCGTGCACGCCGTCGAGGGCGCCGCCGAGGACCCGGCCGGCGCCGCCGCCGCCTACGAGGCGCAGCTGCGCGCGACGATCGACGGCGACCCGCCGCAGCTCGACGTCGCGCTGCTCGGCCTCGGCGAGGACGGGCACACCGCCTCGCTGTTCCCCAACGACCCGGTGCTGGAGGAGCAGGAGAAGCTGGTCCTCGCGGTCCACGGGACGAAGCCGCCGTTCGACCGCATCACCTTCACGCTGCCGGTGCTGCGCGCCGCGCGCAAGGCGATCGTGCTCGCCGAGGGCGCGGGCAAGGCGTGGGCGATCGGCCAGATGCTCGCCGGCCCCAGCGAGCGAATCCCCGCCAGCCTGCTCGACGGCGAGCGCAACGAGGTCGAGCTGATCGTCGACCACACCGCCGCGCCGAGCTGAGGGCGGGGCCCGGGCGGGAGCGCGCGGGCCGGAGCGGGAGCGCGCGGGCCGGAGCCGGGAGCGCGCGGGCCGGGGC
>JAEXXR010000301.1 GCA_023405705.1 Actinomycetes bacterium | reverse complement strand
GCGCGGCTGACGCCGCTGATCGGCGCCGAGCGGGTCGCGGCGCTCGCCCGCACCGCCGACGCCGCCCGCGCCGCGTTCAAGGGCCGCGTCGTCTTCAACGTCAACTCGACCGCGCACGGCGGCGGCGTCGCGGAGATGCTCGGCTCGCTGCTCGGCTACGTGCGCGGCGCCGGCATCGACGCGCGCTGGCTCGTGCTCGACGGCGATCCCGCCTTCTTCGCCGTCACCAAGCGGATCCACAACGGGCTCTACGGCGGCCCCGGCGACGGCGGACCGCTCGGCGACGACGAACGCGCCTGCTACGAGGAGGTCGCCCGCCTCGGCGCCGAGGACCTGCTGCCGGCCCTGTGGCCGGGCGACGTCGTCGTCCTCCACGACCCGCAGCCGGCGGGCATCGCCGTCGCGGCGAAGCGCGCCGGAGCCGTCGTCGTGTGGCGCTGCCACGTCGGCCGCGAGCAGCGGAACGAGTGGACCGACCGCGCCTGGGCGTTCCTGGCGCCGTACCTCGCCGACGTCGACGCGTTCGTCGTCTCCCAGCGGGGGTTCGCACCGCCGTGGGCGCCGCCGGAGCGCGTGCACGTGATCCCGCCGTCGATCGACCCGTTCGCGACCAAGAACGCGCCGATGAGCGACGAGACGGTCCGCCGCGCACTGGTCCACACCGGCCTGATCGCCGGCGTCGACGCCGACGCGCACGTCCGCATCGTCCGCGCCGACGGGACGCCGCGCACCATCACCCGCCGTCCCGACATCCTGCAGCTCGGCCCTCCCCCGCCGCCCGACGCGCCGCTCGTCGTCCAGGTCTCGCGCTGGGACCGGATGAAGGACATGGCCGGCGTGATGGAGGGCTTCGCCGCCCACGTCGACCACGCGCTCGGCGCGCACCTGCTGCTCGTCGGCCCGTCGGTCACCGGCGTCGCCGACGACCCCGAGGCGGCGACCGTGCTCGGCGACTGCATGCGCCGCTGGCAGCGGCTCCCGCACGCCGCGCGCACGCGCGTCCACCTCGCCTGCACCCCGATGCACGACCCCGACGAGCAGGCGGGGATCGTCAACGCGATCCAGCGCCACGCCGCCGTCGTCGTGCAGAAGTCGCTCGCCGAGGGCTTCGGGCTGACCGTCGCGGAGGCGATGTGGAAGCAGCGCCCGATCGTCGCCGCCGCCGTCGGCGGCATCCGCGACCAGATCGAGGACGGCGTCTCGGGCCTGCTGCTCGACGACCCCTCCGACCTGCCCGCGTTCGGCGCCGCCGTCGAGCGGCTGCTGCGCGACCGCGCGCTGGCCGAGCGGCTCGGGATCGAGGCGCACGCGCGCGCCGCCGAGCGCTTCCTGCCAGACCGCCACCTGGAGCAGTACGCCGCGCTGCTGCTCGCGACCGCACCGCCGAGAAGAGGAGCAACCCGATGCCGGACATGATGCAGGCGGCCGTCTTCGAGGGCCGCGAGCGGATCCAGATCGAGCAGCGGCCGTATCCGCGCTGCGGGCCCAACGACGCGATCGTCAAGGTGACGCTGACGACGATCTGCGGCACCGACGTCCACATCTGGCGCGAGGAGTACCCGGTCGAGCAGGGCCGCATCGTCGGCCACGAGCCGGTCGGCGTGATCGTCGAGCTCGGCGAGGCCGTCTCCGGCTACGCGATCGGCGAGCGGGTGCTCGTCGGGGCGATCACGCCCTGCGGCAGCTGCTTCTACTGCCAGAACCACGTCGAGGCGCAGTGCTCGGGCCACGAGGACGACTGGCGGATGATCGGCGCCTGGCGGCTGGGCAACGCGATCGACGGCGTCCAGGCCGAGTACTTCCGCGTCCCCTACGCGCAGGCGAACCTCGCGAAGATCCCCGACGACCTGACCGACGAGCAGTGCGTGCTGCTCGCCGACATCGCCTCCACCGGCATCTCCGCCGCCGAGTCGGGCGAGGTCGCGATCGGGCAGACCGTCGCGGTCTTCGCGCAGGGCCCGATCGGGCTGTGCGCCACGGCCGGCGCGCGCCTGAAGGGCGCCGCGCTCGTGATCGGGGTCGACGCGATCGAGAAGCGCCTCCATCTCTCCCGCGAGATGGGCGCCGACGAGGCGATCGACTTCACGCAGGAGGACCCGGTCGCGGCGATCAAGCGGCTGACCGGCGGGCGCGGCGTCGACGTCGCGATCGAGGCGCTCGGCAAGCAGCAGACCTTCCAGTGGTGCCTGGAGGCGACCCGGCCCGGCGGGATCGTGTCGAGCCTCGGCGTCTACGGCGGCAAGCTCGAGGTGCCGCTGGAGCCGTTCGTCTACGGCATCGGCGACAAGCGGATCGTCACGACGCTCTGCCCGGGCGGGAAGGAGCGGATGCGCAAGCTGATGGAGCTGGTCCGCCACGGCCGCCTCGACCTCTCCCCGCTGTTGACGCACAGCTTCCGCCTCGACCAGATCGAGGAGGCCTACGAGCTGTTCGGCAACCAGCGCGACGACGTCGTGAAGGTGGCGATCCGGCCATGAACGGCGGCGCCGCCCCGATGCGCCCGCTGCCGGGGACGCCCCTCTCCGGCGCGCCGCACCCCGGAGAAGCCGGCGGCTACCCGGCGGAGCAGATCGTCCTGACGATCCCGCTGATCGACGACGTCGGTCTCGTTCTCGCCGCGGTGCCGGCCTCCAACCCGCTGTCGCTCGCGAAGGCGCGCAACGCGCTCAGCTCGCCGTTCCTGCGCCGCGCCACCCTCGAAGAGACGCAGCGCGCGCTGCCGGGCCTGTCGCCGACCGCCGTCCCCCCGTTCGGCATGCCGCTCGGCCTGCGCGCGCTCGTCGACGACCGGCTGCTGACGTACAACCGCGTCGTCTGCTCCTCCGGCAGACCCGACAGCGCGCTGCTGATCGACGCCGGCGACCTGATCTCGACCGGTCGCGCGCAGGTCTGCGACCTCAGCGACGGCGACGACGAAGAGGAGCGATGACGGTGCCGACCAGAGGACCGATCGTCGTCGGCTTCGACGGATCCGCGCGCAGCGAGGACGCGATCGAGCTCGGCAGCCTGCTGTCGGAGCTGCTCGGCGCCCGCCTCGTCGCCGTCTGCGCCTGGAGCCGGCCGGCCCTGTCGGGTCGCGAGGACGCGCTCACGCGGGTGCTGCGCGACGAGGCGGAGCGGATCGCCGGGCAGGCGGCGCGCATGGCGCGAGTCCCGGTCGACGAGACGCTCGCGGTCGAGGAGGCCTCGCCGCCGCGGGCGATCGCCCGGGTCGCGTCCGAGCGCGACGCCGGGCTGGTGGTGGTCGGCTCCAGCCATCGCGGCGCGATCGGGCGGGTCGTCGCCGGCAGCGTCCC
>JAEXXR010000266.1 GCA_023405705.1 Actinomycetes bacterium | reverse complement strand
GGCCGACCTCGGCGAGGATCGCGTCGCCGGTGAGGTGGCCGTGGAGGTCGTTGACGTCGCGGAAGCGGTCGAGGTCGAGGACGGCGACCGACAGCGGCCGGCCGCTGCGAGCCGCCCGCGCCGCCTCCTCGCGCAGCCGCGCGTGGAAGACGCGGTGGTTGGCGAGGCCGGTGACCGGGTCGGTCGCCGCCAGCCGCGCGAGGCGGTCGTGGGCGTCGGCGTTGCCGATCGCGACGCTCAGCAGCTCCGCGAACTCGACCTGCCTCGACATGACGACGTCGTCGAAGGCGTCGATGCGGCTGCTGGAGAGCCCGAGCGCGCCCCACAGCCGGCCCTCGACGTGGATCGGCACCTGCAGCCAGGAGCGGCGGCCGAGCGCGGCGAGGTCGAGCGGGCGCGGGTCGGCGTCGGCGCGGCCCGCGACCGGGCGGCGGGTCCGCCTCAGCTCGTCGAACAGCGTGCCGTCGTAGACCGGCGCGCCGCTCTCCAGCACCGCGACCGGGTACTCGCTCCAGAGGCCCGCGACGCGCGCCACCCCGTCGCCGTCGAAGCGGAAGACGGCCGCTCCCTCGACGCCGTGCAGGTGCGCCGCCTCCTGCGCGACCTGGGCGAACAGCCGCTGCGGCGGCACGTGGCGCGCGACCGCGTTCGCGATCCGCGACAGCGCCGCCTGCTCGGCGACGAGGCGCTCGAAGGCGGTCATCGTCCCTGCTCCCTCCACCTGCGCATCGTCGCTGAACAGCACCCGACGCAACGGGATCGTGGCGCCCGGCCGCTCCCCTTGTCAGCGGACCGTCAACGAGCGCGCACCGGCACGCCGCGTGTGCTTTGACTGAACGCTCGGGATTCGTTGATCAATCCCGGCTGCACGACCGCGTGCACGGCACGCCGCGGCGTGGGCAGGCCGCCCACGCCGCGGCCCTCACCGCCGCCCGCTCCCCCCGCTCAGGCCGCGGGGCCGGTGTAGCGCCGCGGCAGGATCATCTGCGGATTGTCGTCGAGGACGATCTCCGGCGGCCCGTACTTGGCCGCGACCTCGCGGATCTCCGGCTCGTCGAGGATCAGCAGCCGGCCCTCCTGCGAGAGGACCGTGTCGCCGACACGGACCGTCGGGCGGTCGAACTGGCAGTCGCAGTGGGCGTAGCCGGGCTGAGAGGGATCGGCGACGCCGTCGTCGGTGAGGCCGTCGATGCCGAGGTAGAAGGCGCCAGCGTGCTTCTCGCGCTCGAACTGCGAGCCGCCGTCGAGCCGCACCTTCGGGTTGACGCCGAGCAGCGCGTGGCGCATGTAGTAGCCCTTCGGGCCGAAGCGGCGCAGCTGCTCGGCGGCGACGCCGCCGTCGATCCCGGTGACGACGTTGTCCTCCATCGTCACCGTGAGCCGCTCCTCCGGCACGCCGGTCGCGGTCGAGTCCTCGACGACGAAGACGCCGTTGCAGTCGCCCGGGTAGAAGTTGACGCCGCCGTAGGGGAACGGGCGCCAGCCGCCGGGGACGAGCGGGCCGTCGTCGGGCGTCAGCGTGACGTCGCCGAAGGTCAGGTCGGTGCCGTGCGCGGTCGTCAGGTGGACGTCCCCGCCGCTGCCCATGATCTCGGCGGCGCGGCGCATGATCGCGTAGTAGACCTCCGGCGGAAGCCGCGCGCCGGTGTTGAGGCAGGCCGCCGTCGCCGCCATGTGCAGCGAGACGAACCGCGCGTCCTTCTGCGCCACCTGCGAGAAGAACAGCGGCTGGCAGTGGACCTCCGCCCACCAGGTGCAGGTGATGACGACGTCGGCGCGGCCGTGCGCGGCGGCGGCGATCGACGCCGGGCCGGGGTTGTCCGGGTCGCAGCCGCCGGGGCTGAACGGCTCGACCGACAGCAGGTGGACGTTGGCGCCGCGCACCGACGCGGCCGCCGAGAGCGCCTGCAGGACGACCGGGTCGACGGTGTGCTCGGTCAGGATCAGCACCTTCTCGCCGGCTCTGACGCCCGCGTACTCCATCAGGTTGCGGGCGCCGGGCATCAGCTCGACGATCCCGAGCGGTGCCGCGTTCGGCGTGTCGAAATAGGTGAACGGACCGCCGGCATAGGGCGTGTGGGACATGGGCTCAGGCTCCTTCTCGATTGGTGGTGCGGACAGCGGGCGGCAGGCGGTCGGTCAGTCGCGGAAGCCCGGCGGCGCCTCGCTTCCGGCGCCTGCTCGGCGACGGGGCGCGCGCTCGATCGCTCATCTCACGCTCCTTCCGAGCACCCCGAGCCGGGGCCTCATCGCCTGGACGTAGAGGATCAGCAGGAAGGCGCTGAGCACGACGACGTCGCGCACGTCGGCATTCCAGTAGCGGGCGATGTATCCCTCCGCGGCCGCGACGACGAGCGCGCCGGCGACGGCGCCGCCGTAGCGGCCGATGCCGCCGATCGAGACCGCCATGAACGCCTTGATCGCGATGAACTCGCCGCTGGCGTAGGAGACGCCCTGCGCCGGCGCGACGACGAACGCGGCGACGGCGGCCAGCGCCGCGCCGATCGCGAACGCCATCGTCGCGAAGCGGTCGACGTCGACGCCGAGCATCCGCGCACCGTCGCCGTTGTCGGCGCAGGCGCGCATCGTGCGGCCGAGGTCGGTGCGCTTGAAGAAGAGGATCAGGCCGCTCGTCAGCACCGCCGCCGTCACCCACACGATCAGCTCCTGGCGGCCGATCAGCACGCCGCCGACGTCGAGCGGCGGGCCGCTGACGAACTCGGCCGGCCGGATCACCGTCACCGGCACGATCGCCGCGGCGAGCTGCAGCAGCACGAGCGCGAGCCCGAGCGTCACGAGCATCGGCGCGAGGCCGCGGTCGCTCAGCGGCCGCAGCGTGACGCGCTCGGAGAGCGCGCCGACGCCGCCGGAGACGAGCACGACGAGCGCCCCGACGACCAGGAACGAGGACAGCCCCAGCCACGTCTCGGCCTCGTAGGCGACGACGGCGCCGAGCACGTAGAAGCCGCCGATCGCCAGGTTCAGGTAGCCGCAGGCGTTGTAGACGATGTTCCAGCCGAGGCCGACGAGCAGGTACGCCGACGCCGCCGTGAGGACCCCCTGGGTCGTCTGGAGGAAGTCGATCATGCCGCGCTCCCGCTCGCGAAGTAGGTCTCCAGCAGCGCGTCGGCGTCGTCGGAGCCCGACACGCGCGCGGCGTGGACGATCCGCCCCTGCTGCAGGACGGCGCAGCTGTCGGCGACGTCGAGCGCCTCCAGCACCTTCTGCTCGACGAGCAGCACGATGCGGCCCTCGTCGGCCAGCTCGCGGCACAGCTCCAGCACCCGCCGCCAGACGATCGGCGCCAGGCCGATCGACGGCTCGTCGAGCATCAGCACCTGCGGCCGGGTCAGCAGCGCGCGGCCGATCGCGACCATCTGCTGCTGACCGCCCGAGAGCGTGCCGACGCGCGCGTCGAGCTTCTCGCCGACCGCCGGCAGCGCGGCGACGACGGCGTCGATCCGCTGCTGCGCGTCACGGCGGCGGACTCGGGCCGCACGCAGCGCGACGCGCAGGTTCTCCCGCACGGTCAGGCTCGGGAACAGCCCGCGCCCCTCGGGCACGATCGCCAGACCGCGCGCCAGCCGCGCGCGCATGTCGAGCATGAGCAGGTCCTCGGCGCCGAGCCGGGCCGTCCCGGCGCTGGCCGGGATCGCGCCCAGCAGCGCGCGCAGCAGCGTGCTCTTGCCGGCGCCGTTGGGTCCCGCCACGAGCGTCAGCTCGCCGGGCGCCAGCGTCAGCGAGACGTCGCGCAGCACGGTCAGCTCGCCGTAGCCGGCGGCGAGCCCGTCGATCTCCAGCGCAGCGGTCACGCCGCCACCCCCACGTACGCCTCCTGGAACGCCGCCAGCGCGAAGACCTCCTCGGTCGGTCCGTGCGCGAGCAGCCTGCCGCGGTCGAGTGCGACGACCTCCTCGGCGACGGCGCGCACGAAGGCGAGGTCGTGCTCGACGAGCACGACCGTGCAGCCGCCCGCGTGCAGCTCGCGCACGAGCGCGGCGAACTGGCGCGCCTCGGCGACGCTCAGCCCGGAGGCCGGCTCGTCGAGCAGCACCAGCCGCGGCCGGCTCGCGAGCACCCGCGCGATCTCGACCAGCCGCCGCTCGCCGAAGGTCAGCTGCCCGATCGGCTCGCCGCCGCGGCCCTCCAGCCCGACGCGCGCGAGCGCCGCGTCGGCGTGCGCCGCGCAGGTCCGCTCGCCGATCCGCGCCAGCCGTCCCTCCCGCACCAGCTTGTCGATCCCGACGGCGACGTTGTCGCGCACCGACAGGCTCGGCACGAGCCGGATCCGCTGGTAGGTGCGGGCGACGCCGAGCCGGTCGCGCTCCGTCGCCG
>JAEXXR010000245.1 GCA_023405705.1 Actinomycetes bacterium | reverse complement strand
GTCCTCCGCCGTCGGCGACGACGACGCGCCCGGGACCGCTGATGCGCCCACGACGCTCGTGCTGGCGGTCGGGCCGCTGGCGCTGCTCGAGCTGTTGCGGCACGACCTCGATGCGGTCGCGCAGACGCTCGCGGGCGGCGGCGCGGGGGCCGCGGAGCTGCCCGTGCTGGCGCCCGGCGCGGTGGTCGTGCGGGAGGCGTCCAGGTGCGTCCAGATGCCCGACGGCGGCGGATTCCCCGTTCAGACAGCGATTTCCGCGGGAATGGGGCTGCTTGACGCGGTTGCCGCCACGAGCGTCGGCTCTGGGGAATGAATCCCCGCAAACGCTAGAAAAACGGAAAAAGCGTTAAAAGGGCCGGCGAATGTTTCGCCGCGCGTCGGAAGGGTCAGAACCCCAGTCCCGGCGGGCAATTCGCGTTGTTCCCGTCCGCGGGGGTTGTTAGCTTCGGCCCTCCCCACGACCTCGAAGGAGGATCACTGTGACGAAATCAGAGTTCGTCGACCAGGTTGCCGCGAACAGCGGACTGAGCAAGAAGGACGCCGGAGACGCTGTCGATGCCGTCCTCACGACGATCGAGGACGCCCTCAAGCGCGGCAGCGAGGTGACGTTCTCCGGCTTCGGCAAGTTCCACGTCGCCGAGCGCGGCGCGCGTGAGGGTCGCAACCCGAGCACCGGCGAGAAGATCCAGATCGCCGCCTCGCGCGTCCCGCGCTTCACCCCGGGGTCGGGGCTGAAGAGAGCCGTCAAGGGCTGAAGCCCTTCGGGGCCCCAGGGGCCCTGGTCGTAGCGGCCGAGACCGCTCGGTCCAGCGCCCGCTCCGCGCTTCGGTGACAGCGGGCGCTTCCGGACCAGGCACGGCTTCGGCCGCGGGCACACCAGCCGCGGCAGGAGCCGCGCCGGCCGCCTCCGGTGCAGGCCGCGACTCCTGCCGTTGGGGGCATTCCCGCGGCGTTGCATGAAAACTGCCGCAATGCCGCCCGATCCCGCGGGTATGATCGCCGCCGATGGGCAATCGGAATCCCGTGCGCTTCCTTGCGCCGCTCGCATTGATCGCGGCGTTCGCCGCGGTGGTCGTCGTGGTCCAGTCCGCAACGAAGGACTCCTCGGACTCGGCGCAGACGACCGCTACCGTGAGAAGGGCGGATGATCGCCCGGCCAGAAGAAGAGCGAGACGACGGGTCTACGTCGTGAAGGCCGGCGACAACCTGTCCCTGATCGCCGAGCGCACCGGCGTGCCGCTCGCGACGCTCGAAGAGCTCAACCCCGATCTCGACGCCCAGGCGCTCCGCGTCGGTCAGCGGCTGAGACTGGCGCCGTGACGCGCGCGCGCCGTCGAGGCGCGGGTGCGGCGGCGCGGCTTTCGCTCGTCGGCGGTCTCGTGCTGATCCTGCTCGCGCTGCTGGTCGTCCCGGCCCGCGCGAAGCTGCCGGAGCCGCCGCAGCTTTCGGCCCGCTCGGCCGCGGTCTTCGAGGCGTCGACCGGCGAGCCGCTGTACGGCGAGGACGCCGGCGACCGCGGCCTGATCGCCAGCACGACGAAGATCATGACCGCGCTGGTCGCCGTCGACGAGCTGGCGCTCGACCGCGTCTGCACGGCGTCGGGCTACCGGCCCTCGCCGGTCGAGACGCAGATCGGCCTGCGGCCCGGCGAGCGGATGAGCGTGCGCGACCTGCTGCGCGCGCTGATGCTGCCGAGCGCCAACGACGCAGCGGAGGCGCTGGCCGTCTGCGCGAGCGGCTCGCGCGCGGCCTTCATCGACGCGATGAACGCGAAGGCGCGCGAGCTGAGGCTGTCCGGCACGCGCTTCTCGACGCCGGTCGGGCTCGACTCGCCGACCAACTACTCGACCGCCGCCGACCTGACGCGGCTCGGCATCGCGCTGCGCAGAAACCGCT
Organism: Actinomycetes bacterium; assembly: GCA_023405705.1. The sequence goes on along the minus strand of JAEXXR010000245.1, from coordinate 4,314 downwards.
TCCTCGCACGCACGGTCGACCTGCCGTCGGCGGCGCTGACGAGCGGCTCGACGCCGCGCACGGTCTACAACCGCAACGGCCTCGTCCAGCGGGTCGGCTGGGTCAACGGCGTCAAGACCGGCCACACGAACGCGGCCGGCTACCTGCTCGTCGCCTCGGGCACGCGCAGGGGGATGACCTTCGTCGCCTCCGTGATGGGCACCCCGAGCGAGTCGGCGCGCGACGCCGACGCGCTCGCGCTGCTCAGATGGGCCTTCGCGACCCACCGCTTCGCGACGCCGATCAGAAGCCGCGAGGTGTTCGCCCGCGCGAGACTGAAGTACCGCCCTGAGGACTCGATAGAGCTGATCGCGACGAGAACGGTCAGAGAGCTGATCAGACGCGACCAGCGGATCAGGCTGACCGTCGACGCGCCGGCCGAGTTGCAGGGTCCGCTGCCGCGCAACGCCGTCGTCGGCTCGGTCACGGCGCGCCTCGACGGTCGCGAGATCGCGACCGTCCCGCTCGTGGCGAGAACGGCCGTCCCCGAGGTCGGCCTGCTGGAGCGCGCCGGGGACGCGATCGTCAGACCGGGTAGCCTGATAGCGATCGTGGTGGTGATCGGAGGGGCGTCCGCGCTGCTGCTCCGCCGCCACGGTGCGCGGCGCCGTCGGAGCCGCGCGGACATGGAGGCAGCATGATCATCACCGTCACGCTCAACACCGCGATCGACAAGACGCTCGAGGTGCCCAACTTCCGCATCGGGCGCCGTCATCGCTCCGTCGACCAGACCACGATGCCCGGCGGCAAGGGCGTCAACGTCGCGCGCGCGATCAAGCGCCTCGGGCGCCCGGTGATCGCGACCGGCTTCGCCGGCGGCGCGACGGGCACGCGCATCGTCGAGGCGCTGACGGCCGAGTCGGTGCTGACCGACTTCGTCCGCATCGGCGAGGAGTCGCGCACCAACACAGCGGTGCTCGACCCGACGACCGGCATCCAGACCGAGATCAACGAGCGCGGCCCGGCCGTCACCGAGCGCGAGATGGAGCTGTTCCGCGACAAGCTGCTCTACCTCGCTCAGGGCGCCGACATCTGCGTCTTCGCCGGCTCGCTGCCGCGCGCGGTCGACCCCGACATCTACGGCTCGCTGATCAAGGAGCTGCGCAAGCTCGGCGTGACGACGATCGTCGACACCGACGGCGAGCCGCTGCGCCACGCCGTCCGCGCCGAGCCGGACGTCGTCTCGCCGAACGTGATCGAGGCAGAGGAGCTGGTCGGCCACGAGTTCAACGACGACGAGGACCGCACGCTCGCGGTCGCCGAGATCGTCCAGCAGGGCGCGCGCGAGGCGATCATGACCGTCCCCGACGGCGTCTTCGCGCAGGTCACGACGGAGAACGGGCCGCAGCTCTACCGCGTCCGCGTCGAGCAGCAGGAGGCGCGCGCCGCCGTCGGCTCCGGCGACGCCTTCCTCGCCGGCTACGTCGCCTGCCGCTACACCGGCGGGAATCCCGAGGAGTGCCTGCGGCTCGGCGTCGCCTGCGGCGCGGAGTCGACGCAGCACTTCGGCGCCGGCGTGATCGACCCGCACGCGGTCGAGCGCCTGCTGGGCGCGGTCGAGGCGATCCCCGTCTCGCTCCCGGCCGAGGTCTCCTGAGCGTCGCGCGCGGCGGGCCGCTCAGGCCCGGCCGCGCCGGGCTCCGACGCCCCTGAAGCCGGCGCGGTCGCGGGGCGGGGGAACGACGGGCACGTTGCTACGATGGAATGTGTCGCTGGTTGCCGTCACGACGACGATTAGCTCCCCCTCCGGCCCCGCTGCGCGCGGGGCTGTTTCGTCCGCCTCGACCCGTACGGTGCTTCCATGGAAATTGAGATCGGCCGCGGTAAGAAAGCTCGTCGCGCATACGGGTTCGACGATGTCGCAATCGTCCCCTCGCGACGGACTCGCGACCCCGACGACGTCGACATCTCGTGGACGCTCGGCCCTTACCGCTTCGAGCTCCCGCTGCTCGGCGCCGCGCTCGACGGCGTCGTCTCGCCCGAGACCGCCGGCATCATCGGCAGACTGGGCGGTCTTGCCGTCCTGAACCTCGAGGGCATCTTCTGCCGCTACGAGGACGTCGACGCTCAGCTGGAGCGGATCGCCGGCCTCTCGCAGGAGGAGGCGACCCGTGAGATGCAGGAGATCTACCGCGAGCCGGTCAAGCCCGAGCTGATCGCCCAGCGCATCAGGGAGATCAAGGACCAGGGCGTCGTCGTCGCCGCCTCGCTGACGCCGCAGCGCGTCCGCGAGCACTACGAGCTGGCGCTCGAGGCCGGTCTCGACATCCTCGTCATCCAGGGCACGGTCGTCTCCGCCGAGCACGTCTCGACGGTGACGGAGCCGCTCAACCTGAAGGAGTTCATCGGCGAGGTGCCGGTGCCCGTCGTCGTCGGCGGCTGCGCCAGCTACCACACCGGCCTCCACCTGATGCGCACCGGCGCGGCCGGCGTGCTCGTCGGCGTCGGCCCCGGCGCGATCTGCACGACCCGCGGGGTGCTCGGCATCGGCGTCCCGCAGGCGACGGCGATCGCCGACGTCGCGGCCGCCCGCTCCCAGCACATGCTGGAGACCGGCGAGTACGTCCGCGTGATCGCCGACGGCGGCATGAAGAACGGCGGCGACGTCTCGAAGGCGATCGCCTGCGGCGCCGACGCGGTCATGCTCGGCTCCGCGCTCGCGAAGGCCTACGAGGCGCCCGGCCGCGGCTACAACTGGGGCATGGCGACCTTCCACCCGTCGCTGCCCCGCGGCACGCGCGTCAAGACGGCGCAGAACGGCTCGCTGGAGGAGATCCTCACCGGTCCCGCGCGCGAGAACGACGGCATGTTCAACCTGATGGGCGCGCTGCGCACCTCGATGGCGACCTGCGGCTACCGCGACATCGCCGAGTTCAACCGCGCCGAGCTGATGGTCGCCCCGGCGCTGCAGACCGAGGGCAAGAGCCTCCAGCGCGACCAGCAGGTCGGCATGGGTTCCAACGGCCGGGCCGTCGCCCTTGTCAACGACTGACGGGCTGACGACCCACGTCCCGACGGCCACGACCGCTGCGGTCGCGGCCGGCGGGACCGTCGCCGAACCGCACGTGGACGCCGAGCAGGTCGTCGTCCTCGACTACGGCGGCCAGTACTCCCAGCTGATCGCGCGCCGCGTGCGCGAGTGCGGCGTCTTCTCCGAGCTGCTCCCGCATCACGTCGGGGCCGCGGAGGTCGCCCGCCGCAGACCGAAGGGCCTGATCCTCTCCGGCGGGCCGGCGTCGGTCTACGCCGACGACGCGCCGAGACTGGAGAAGGAGCTGCTCGAGCTCGGCATCCCGGTGCTCGGCATCTGCTACGGCATGCAGCTGCTGACGCGCGAGCTCGGCGGCGAGGTGCAGGGCGCCGACGTCGGCGAGTTCGGCCGCTCGAAGCTGACCGTCAAGGAGCCGGGCCGGCTGCTCGCCGGGCTGCCGGAGGAGCAGACCTGCTGGATGTCGCATCGCGACACGGTCTTCGCGCCGCCGCCGGGCTTCACCGCGCTCGCCTCCTCCTCCGAGTCGCCGGTCGCGGCGCTCGAGTCGGTCGAGAAGGGCATCTACGGCATCCAGTTCCACCCCGAGGTGGTCCATACGCCGTACGGCCAGCAGATCCTCACGCGCTTCCTCGAGGAGATCTGCGGCTGCGCCCGCACCTGGTCGGCCGGCTCGGTGATCGACGACCAGCTGGAGAAGATCCGCAGCCAGGTCGGCGACGGCCGCGTCATCTGCGCGCTGTCGGGCGGCGTCGACTCGTCGGTCGCCGCGCTGCTCGTCCACAAGGCGATCGGCGACCAGCTGACGTGCGTCTTCGTCGACCACGGGCTGATGCGCAAGAACGAGGGCGAGCAGGTCATCACCGCCTTCCGCGACCACTACAAAGTCCCCTTGGTCGCCGTCGACGCCGAGGAGCGCTTCCTCAACCGCCTCAGAGGGGTCACCGATCCCGAGACGAAGCGCAAGGCGATCGGCGAGGAGTTCATCCGCGTCTTCGAGGAGGAGTCGGCGAAGCTCGCAGAGGGCGGCGCCAGGTTCCTCGTCCAGGGCACGCTCTACTCGGACGTGATCGAGTCGGGCGGCGGCACCGGCGCCGCGACGATCAAGTCGCACCACAACGTCGGCGGCCTGCCCGAGGATCTCGAGTTCGAGCTCGTCGAGCCGCTGCGCGCGCTGTTCAAGGACGAGGTCCGCGCCGTCGGCGCCGAGCTCGGCCTGCCGGAGCGGCTCGTCTGGCGCCAGCCCTTCCCGGGGCCGGGCCTCGCGATCCGCGTCGTCGGCGGCG
>JAEXXR010000199.1 GCA_023405705.1 Actinomycetes bacterium | reverse complement strand
CGCCCGGGCGGCGTGGCCGCCGACCCGGGGCGAAAACTGTCACGGCGCTACTTCAGTTCGTGAAGTCTTGCGCTACCATCGAACCATGTCGTATGACGACAGCTGCCCCGTCTGCCGCACGGCCGAGATCGTCTGCGGCAAGTGGACGCTCATGATCGTCCGCGACCTCGCCGAGGGCAGGTCGCGCTTCTGCGAGCTGGAGCGCTCGCTGAAGGGGATCAGCCCGCGCACCCTCTCGCTGCGCCTGCGCGCGCTGGAGGAGGAGGGGATGGTCGAGCGCCAGACCTTCCCCGAGGTCCCCCCGCGGGTCGAGTACGCGCTGACGGAGAAGGGCCGCGCGCTCGTCCCGCTGATCGAGGACATGCGCTCCTACGGCCGCCGTTGGCTCGGTGCCGAGGGCGACTGCACGCCGACCGGCGACGACGCGACCGAGCTGGTCGTGCCGGCGCCGCCGGCCGCCGCCGCGGCGTAGACCGCCCGCGCGACGCGCCTCGCTCCGCCCGCTCGCCCGCCCGCAGCGCGCGCTCACCGGCCGACCACTCGCGCGCCCGCTTCCTGCAAGGCCGCGTGCGGCTGGAGGAGACCTGCATCCGGCCGGCGAACGCCTTCGGCATGCGCAACCGCACGCTCCATCAGTTGCTCCGGGCGTTCACCGAGGACGCCGGCATGCAGCTGGCCGCTGAGACCGCGCGCGGCGCCGAGATCCCGTTCGAGGTCGTCGAGGAGCCCGGCGCCCGCTCCGCGCTGTACTGCTACCGGCCGCTGACGGGCAACTTCATCCGCTCCAACATGGGGATCCTCGACAGGCTGCCGAGCTACCTGCCGGCCGCCCGCACGATCGCGACGATCCCCGGCATCGACGGCTACCTGCGCAAGCGCGGCGAGCCGCGCATCCCGCCGGACGAGCGTGAGCGCGCCGACGCGGCGCTGCGCTCCTTCCTCTCCTCGGTCTATGCCGACACGAGCGAGTTCGGCTTCCAGGCCGAGCGGTTCGAGAGCGCCTACGCGGAGCTGGAGGCGGCGCTGTACGAGGGCCGCCAGGTCGCGCTCGTCGTCGCGCCGGTGCTGGGGCTGGCGCTGGAGTCCGACGACGTGCCGCTCGGCGAGGGCCTGTCGCTCGCGCGCGGCGAGAGCGTGCCGGACGTGCCGCCGGAAGCCGTCTGGTCGACGCCCGGCGAGGTCGAGCACGGCAGCGTGCTGGCGGTGCTGACGTTGGAGGGCGAGCGGCTTGCCGGTCCGCCGCTGAGCACCGCGCGCACCCGCTTCCGCCGGCTGCTGAGCGCGCTGCGGCTGTTCGACGACGGCGTCTACGCGCTCGGGCCGGTCGCCTGGGCGCGGCTCGACGCGGGTCCGTGGCAGGTCGTCCCGCTCGGCGCGGGCGGCCGGGCGAGCGGTCGCCGCACGCTGGTCGTCGAGCAGGAGGACGAGCTGCGCGCCTTCTGCAGCCTGATCGCCCGCCGCACGCCGCGCTCTGGCGAGATCGCGTGGGCGCTGAGCCGCTTCGAGATGGCACGCGAGCGCGTCGTCCCGTTCGAGGCGCTGACCGACGACCTGCTCGCGCTGCGCGCGCTGCTGGAGCCCGAGGGCCCCGACAGCGGCCGCCTCGCCCAGCGGCTCGCGGTGATCTGCGCCCAGCCGGAGGAGCGCGCCGCGATGGCCGAGCGGATCGCCCGCACGGTCACGCTCGAGCGCGCGGTGATCGGCGGCCTCGCCCAGCCGGCCGAGAACGTCGACCGCCTCTGCGACGAGCTCGCCGCTCACCTCCGCGCCCTCCTGCGCGACGTCCTCTGCGGCCACCTCGACAGCGACGTCCGCTCGTTGGCCGACGAGCTGCTGGCCGAAGCCGCCGCCGCGGCGGCGTAGCCGCGGCTGCGCAGAGACGGGCGTTTCCGCGCCCCACACGCGCGCTCTCCCTTGCCACGCTCCATGGGTGCCCCGCGAGCGCCACGAGCTGCGCCAATCTGAGGCCCCTATAGGGCACCGGATTGACGCAGCTCCGGACCGCACGATCGGCCGGCTGGCGGATCGCCAGCACGGTGTGGTGAGCCGGGCCCAGCTCCTCGATGCCGGACTGACGGCGAAGATGGTTCGCGTGCGGTTGGACGCCGCGCGCTTGCGACCGCTCCACCGCGGCGTCTACGCCGTCGGGCATCAGCGGCTGACGCGGGAGGGCGAGTGGCTCGCGGCGGTGTTGTCGGCAGGGGACGGGGCGGCGTTGAGCCATCGCAGCGCGGCGGCGCTTCACGGGCTGCGGAGCGAGCGGGGGAGACGGGTGGACGTGACGACGACCCAGCGGCGCAGAACGACCAACTGGGTCGAGGTCCACTCGGTGCGAGCGCTGGCCGCCGAGGACCTGACGATCCGCCACGGCATCCCGGTCACGACCGTCACCCGGACGCTGGTCGACCTCGCGGGGCTCGTGGAGCGGGACGACCTGGAGCGGGCGGTCAACGAGGCCGACGTGCTGCGGGCGCTCGACGTGCGGGCGGTGCTGGCCTGTGCGGAGCGGCTGCGCGGGCGGCGCGGCGAGGGGCATGCGGCGTTGGAGGCGGTGCTGGCGCTGCACCACGGACCGGTCGTGATCCGCTCGCGGCTGGAGTGGCGCTTCCGGGCGCTGGTGCGGGCCCACACGCTGCCGCCGGCCGAGCACAACGTGCGCGTCGGCCGGTGGGAGGTCGACGCGCTGTGGCGGGACGCACGGCTGGCGGTCGAGCTGGACAGCGCGAGATTCCACGACACCGCCGCCGCCCGCACCCGAGACGCCCGCAAGACCGCCGATCTCGAAGCAGCCGGCTGGACCGTCCGCCGCTACCGCTCCCGCCACCTGACCGGCGAGCGCGGAGAAGCGACGGCTCAGGAGCTGCGCTTCCTGCTGGCCACCGCCTCACCCTCCCGCGTCGGCGAGGGCGTCGGCTGCGAGCGGGTGCCGGCGACCGGTGTGGCGGCCGACGTGGGCTCTGTGGCGGCCGGGCGAGGTTGACGCGACGTTCAGCATGCCCTCCCTCGTGGCGATGGACGAGGGCTGCGAGCCGGCGCCGGCGACCGGTGTGGCGGCTGGCGGTGGCGGTGTGGCGACGGACGCCGGTGTGAGCCACGATGAGCGTCCGGTGCAGCGGTCGGCGGTCGCGGCGCGGCGGTGGAGGGGACCGGTGCAGCCGTCGGCGCGGTGCGGAACGCGCGGGC
>JAEXXR010000146.1 GCA_023405705.1 Actinomycetes bacterium | reverse complement strand
ACCCCGCACGTGCGGATGCCGGCGCCGGCCCGCCGCTCCGAGGGCGCCTGGCTGACCGCGGTCGGCGACGGCGACGGCGTCGTCCTGCCGCAGATCGTCCGCGGCGCCTTCGAGAGCCCGCCGGTCGAGACGATCTACTACGGCCCCGGCGCCTTCGACCGGATCGTCGGCCTCGTCGACCGCTACGGCGGCCGCCGCGTCTTCGTGATCGCCTCCGCGACGCTCGTGCGCGCCGGCGTCACCAGACGGCTGGAGGCGCTGCTCGGCGCCCGCCTCGCCGGCGTCCACGCCGAGACCCGCCAGCACGTGCCGCGAACCGCCGTCCTCGTCGCCGCAGACCGCGCCCGCGAGGTCGACGCCGACCTGCTGATCAGCGTCGGCGGCGGCACCTCGATCGACTGCGCCAAGGCGGTCGGCATGTGCCTCGCCGAGCAGATCACCGAGCCGGCCGACTTCGACGGCTACCGCGGCGACTTCACCGTCGCCGGCACGCGCGCCGCGTCGCTGCTGGAGGACCGCACGCTGCCGCACATCGCCGTCCCGACGACGCTGTCGGGCGCCGAGCACACGGCGATGCTCGGGATCATGGACGAGACGCGCCACGAGAAGGACGTCTTCCACTGCGAGCAGTTCGTCCCCGACGCGATCGTGCTCGACCCGGAGGTGACGGTCGACACGCCCGCGTGGCTGTGGGCCTCGACCGGGATGCGCGCGATCGACCACGCGATCGAGGGGATGCTGTCGGCGCGCGCGATCCCGCTGATCGACGCGCTCGGCCTGGAGGCGGTGCGGATCCTCGCCAGCCGCCTGCCCGACGCCGGCCACGACCCCGGCGACGCCGCCGCGCAGATGGCCTGCCTGCACGCCGCCTGGCTCGCCAGCCACGCGCTGACGAACATCGGCGTCGGGCTCTCGCACGGGATCGGCTACCAGCTGACCGCGCAGTACGACATCCCGCACGGGCTGACCTCGTGCGCGGTGCTGCCGACCGTCGTCGAGTTCAACGCGCCGGTCGTGCTGCCGCAGCTGCGGCGGATCGCCGACGCGCTCGGCGCCGACGTGCGCGAGCTGAGCGACGTCGAGGCGGCCGACGCCTGCGTCGCCGCGCTGCGCGCGCTGGTCGAGCGGCTCGGCGTCACCAGCCGCCTGCGCGACCTCGGCGCCGACCAGAGAACGCTCGCGCTCGTCGCCGAGCGGACGGTCCGCGACGGGCCGGCCGCCGGCAACCCGCGGCCCGTCGTGAAGGAGGACGTGCTGCGCCTCCTGCAGGCCGCCTGGTGAGCGCCCCGTGGCTCGTCCAAGGGCGCGCCCGATCTTTGGAGAAGACCCCAGCCTCGCAGCGCCGCCCGCACACGACGATGGGACGAGAGGCAACCGAACGAGAGGCACGCGTGTCCGCATGAGCTACCGAATCGCCGTAGACACAGGGGGAACCTTCACCGACGTCGTCGTCGCGGACGCCGACGGCGCCCTGCACGTCAGCAAGGCCCCGACCGACACCAAGCGGGCCTTCACCAGCATCGAGCGCGCGCTCGCCGTCACCGCCGAGACGCTCGGCACGACGGTCGCGAAGCTGCTGGCCGACACCTCGCTGTTCGTCTACGCGACGACGCGCGCGACCAACGCCGTGCTGGAGGGCGCGACCGCGCGCACGGCCTTCCTGACGACGAAGGGCTTCCCCGACGTGCTGCTGCTGCGCGAGGGCGGCAAGTCGAGCGGCTTCGACTTCGTCACCGCCTTCCCGGAGCCGTACGTGCCGCGGCGGCTGACCTTCGAGGTCGAGGAGCGGATCGACGCCGAGGGCGAGATCGTCGTCGCGCTCGACGAGGCGGCCGCGCGCGAGACGCTGCGCGAGCTGGGCGCCGCGGGCGTCGAGGCGGTCGCCGTCTGCCTGCTGTGGTCGATCGTCAACCCGGCGCACGAGCAGAAGCTCGCGCAGCTGATCGAGGAGGAGCTGCCGGGCGTCCCGTACACGCTCTCGCACCGCCTCAACCCGATCATCCGCGAGTATCGCCGCGCCTCCTCCGCGGCGATCGACGCCAGCCTCAAGCCGCTGATGCAGAGCTACCTGCGCGAGCTGGAGCAGGATCTCGACGCCGCCGGCTTCGCGGGCGAGCTGGTCGCGGCGACCTCCGCCGGCGGCGTGCTGCACATCGAGGACCTCGTCGAGCGGCCGATCTACTCGGCCCGCTCGGGCCCGTCGATGGCGCCGGTCGCCGGGCGCGTCTACGGCGACGCGGAGGGCGGCTGGAAGAACGTGATCGTCTGCGACACCGGCGGCACGAGCTTCGACGTCAGCCTCGTGCGCGAGGGGACGATCAAGTTCACCCGCGAGACGTGGCTGGGCGAGGTCTTCACCGGCCACATGACCGGCCTCTCCTCCGTCGACGCGCGCTCGATCGGCGCCGGCGGCGGCTCGATCGCCTGGCTCGACGGCGGCGGCATGCTGCGGATCGGCCCGCAGAGCGCGGGCGCCGACCCGGGACCGGCCTGCTACGGCCACGGCGGCACCGAGCCGACCGTCACCGACGCGGCGGCCGTGCTCGGTTACCTCGACCCCGACTTCTTCCTCGGCGGCCGCATGCAGCTCGACATCCCGGCGGCCCGCGCCGCGATGGGCAAGCTCGCCGACCAGCTCGGCAAGAGCGTCGAGGAGACGGCCCGCGCCGTCATGACCGTCGCCAACGAGCACATGGTCCGCGCGATCCAGGAGATCACCGTCAACGAGGGCGTCGACCCGCGCGAGAGCCTCGTCGTCGCCGGCGGCGGCGCGGCCGGCCTCAACATCGTCCCGATCATCAGAGAGCTGGGCTGCAGACAGCTGCTGCTGCCGCGCACGGCCGGCGCGCTGAGCGCCTGCGGCGCGCAGTTCTCCGACGTCGTCACCGAGGAGACGCGCAGCCGCTTCACCAGCTCGCGCAGCTTCGACTTCGACGCCGTCAACGCGACGCTGGAGGAGCTCGACGCCGCCGTCGACCCGTTCGAGCGCAAGCTGCGCGCCCGCGGCGTCGAGCAGCTGAGACGGACCTTCACGGTCGAGGCGCGCTACGCCTACCAGGTGTGGGAGCTGGAGGTCCCGCTCGAGAACGCACGCTTCGAGAGCGAGGCCGACGTCGAGCGCGTCGTCGAGGCCTTCCACGACGCCCACGAGCGCGTCTTCGCCGTGCGCGAGCACGGCGCCGAGATCGAGCTGGTGCTGTGGAAGCTGCGGCTGACCGCCGAGCTGACCGCACCGTCGCTGGCCGCCGCGGGCGACCGCGTCCCCGAGTCGGCGCAGCGCACCCGCACCGCCGTCTTCGAGGGTGAGCCGGTCGAGGTCGCCGTCCACCGCGGCACCGCGCTGCAGCCCGGCACGGTGATCGCCGGTCCCGCGATCGTCGAGGAGCCGACGACGACGCTCGTGCTCTACCCCGGCAGCACCGCCACCGTCTCCCCGTTCAACAACTACCTCGTCGAGGTCGCCTGATGTCCACGTCCTCCCTGCCGGCGCCGCCCGAGACGGGCAGCTTCGACCCGGTCCTGCTCGCCGTCCTCGCCAACCGCTTCGAGGCGATCGTGCGCGAGATGAGCAACACGCTGCTGCGCAGCGGCCGCTCGGCGGTGCTGAGCATGGCGCGCGACTTCTCCTGCTCGATCGTGACGGCCGACAACCAGCTGCTGGCGGCCGCCGAGGGCCTGCCGGTCCACGTCTTCGGCTCGCACCTGCTGACGAGAGCGATGACGGAGATCCACGACGACCTCGCGCCCGGCGACGCCTTCCTCCACAACGACCCCTACCTCGGCAACACCCACCACGCCGACCACACGGTGCTGGTGCCGGTCTTCGTCGGCGGCGAGCATCTCTTCACCGCCGTCGCGAAGGCCCACCAGGCCGACTGCGGCAACAGCCTGCCGACGACCTACATGCCGTTCTCGGCCGACATCTACGAGGAGGGCGCGGTCAGCTTCCCCTGCATCCGCGTGCAGAAGGACCGCCAGGACGTCGACGACGTGATCCGCGCCTGCCGCCGCCGCATCCGCGTGCCCGACCAGTGGTACGGCGACTTCCTCGCCGGCCTCGGCGCCGCGCGGATCGGCGAGCGGCGGCTGGAGGAGCTGGCCGCCAAGTACGGCGTCGAGACGCTGCGCGAGTTCGTCGCGGAGTGGTTCGACTACTCCGAGCGGCGGATGGCGCAGGCGCTCACGACGCTGCCGGCCGGCCGCGTCGTCGGCCACGGCCGCCACGACTCGGTGCCCGCCGTCCCGGACGGGATCCCGATCAAGGTGATCGTCGACGTCGAGCCCGAAGAGGGTCGTGTGACGATCGACCTGCGCGACAACATCGACTGCGTCCCGGCCGGCCTCAACGAGTCCGAGGCCTGCGCGATGAACAACGTCATCACCGGCCTCTTCAACGTGCTCGAGGGCGACGTGCCGCACAACGCCGGCTCGTTCCGCCGGATCGAGATCCTGCTGCGCGAGAACTGCGTCGTCGGCATCCCGCCGCACCCCGTCTCCTGCTCGATGGCGACGACCAACGTCGCCGACCGCCTCGTCAACATCACGCAGTCGGCCTTCGCCGACGTCGGCGACGGGCTCGGCGTCGCCGAGGGCGGCGAGGCGATGGGCGTCGGCCTCGCGGTCGTCTCCGGCAGAGACCGCCGCCGCGGCAACGCGCCGTACGTCAACCAGCTCTACACCGGCAGCAGCGGCGGTCCCGGCTCGCCGCACGCCGACGGCTGGCTGACCTACTGCCTGCCGGTCTGCGCCGGCCTGATCTACCGCGACTCGGTCGAGGTCGACGAGCAGAAGTACCCGCTCCACTTCAAGTCGGTGGAGGTCGTCCAGGACGGCGGCGGCGCCGGGCGCTTCCGCGGCGCGCCGCCGACGAAGGTCGTCTACGGCCCCCGCGAGGAGCCGATGATCTGCGCCTACACGGCCGACGGCTACGAGAACCCGGCCCGCGGCGTGCGCGGCGGCGAGGACGGCTGCAGACCGTACGCGGCGAAGCTGCGCGTCGACGGCAGCGAGGTGCCGCTGCCGATGATCTCGCAGGAGCGGATCGAGCCGGGCGAGTTCGTCGTCGGCATCGAGGCCGGCGGCGGCGGCTACGGCAGCCCGTTCGAGCGCGACCCCGAGCGCGTCCTGCACGACGTGCTGGAGCGGTGGGTCTCGCCGGAGGCGGCGCGCGAGCAGTACGGGGTCGCGCTGAGAGCGACCGGCTCCGCGCTCGACCCCTACGTCGTCGACGCGGCCGCCACCGAGCGGCTGCGGGACGGGCGCGCCGCCGGCTGAACGCACCGGGGGCGGCGTCCGTCAGCCGTCCGCGGCGAGCTGCTCCGGCGGCTCGTCCGCGGGC
>JAEXXR010000052.1 GCA_023405705.1 Actinomycetes bacterium | reverse complement strand
GCGCAGACGCTGCCCGTGGTGATCGGACGCGACGGTCAGCGCGCCGGAGAGCGCGACCGGCTCGCCGAGAGTGGGCAGCGGGCGGCCGAGGGTGCGCCGCTCGGGCCGCAACTGCAACGTCAGCCATGACCGCGCGAAGCGGTGCGCGGCGCGGCCGTCCGGGGTCGCCTGGGTCGCGAGCGTCGCGACCAGCGCCGGCAGCACGACCAACCGCATCGGCCAGTCCACCGTCGCCAGCATGTAGCCGACGACCTGCGCGCCGCCCAACGCCGCCGCCCCCGCGACCAACGCGCCCGAGCGCGCGCCGAGGGCGGCCCCGGCCGCCGCCACGGTGGCGGCGAGCAGGACGCTCAAGGGCTGTGAGCGGGTGGAGAGCGCGATCACGGCCAGCAGCGCGCCGATCGCGTAGCCCAGCCACCACAACGGCACGCCGCCGGGGACCGGGAGGCGGTGCCCTTCGACTTGATAGATCCGGCGCTCGGGGCGGAAGATCCGCTGGTAGGAGCGCACCGGGTGACGATCGGTGGAGGTCATCCGAGCACCCGCCGACCGATCGCGCGCGCCGCGTTGGCGATCTGGTCGGGGCTGAACACCAGCCACGCGACGACCACCGCCGCGAGCAGGAACAGCGCCAGCTCGCTGTAGCGGCGGTTGAGCAGGAAGACGAGGCCGACGATCGCGACGATCCCGCCGTAGATCTGCGCCGCGTACTGCCGCAGCAGATCGCCGATGTTGCGCCCCACGTCATTGCCCGACTGCGCCAACGCATCCGGGGCAGCGAGCAGCAGCCCGCCAATCGCCAACAGCGCGACGAGCGCGATCGAGGCCCTTCGCGCCGCGCTCATGACGCCGGCCCTCCGGCTACCGAAGTGACCTGCCAACGGTCGTCGGACCGTTCGACGGCGAGGCGGTAGCGCAGCCGGTACCTCGCCCGCGTCGCGCTCTCGCGCACACGTGCGGTGACGGCGACCTGAAGCCGGGTCGGGTGGAGGGCGCCGAGGCGAGCGACCTCCTCGATCGCCTCGACGACCAGGCCCCTCCCCATCGGCGCCACGTGCACGCCCGGAGCGAGCAGATAGGCCAACTCGGCCCGGCTGCCGCCGTGGAGGTAGACGCGCAGGAAGCGTGCTGCCAAGTCCTCGACGGCCGCACCGTCGGGACCTGACAGTTCGGACACCGCCGGGGGATCTCCAGCCCCGGCGGCAGGCGCTGCGCTGAGAGCGGGCAGGTCGTAGACGACCAACCCGGCCGCCTCATCGCGGGCGACCGGCACCGTCAGGTACCGGTCGCCCCCGTTGCGCAGAAAGACTGCGACGGTGATGAGCGCGCGGGACTCGCCCAGGTGAACTTCCCGCGCCACCGTCGCGAAAGCGACCTCAGCCCCTGGGCTGCGCGGCGACACCGAAGGTGCCACCTGGTCGCTCAAACTCGAAGAGACAAACGGCGCCAGGCGCCGCGCGCCGCGCTCGTCGCTCGGGTCGACGGTGAGGTAGGTGCGGGCGAACGCGATCGCGAACGCCCGCGCCTCACCGTCGGGGAACTGCGCCGCGCTCGTGCGGACGGGCGCCGGGTGCGCGGCCGGCTGCGGATCGTCGGCGAGGATGTCGCCGACGCCGCGCACGAGCACCAGGCCCACAGCGGCCCACAGCGTCGCGCGACCTGCATTCCGCGCAAGCTCACGCGGAACGCCTCGATGAATCGAAGCCTTCACTTGAAACGCCTCCGAACGAGTGGCGATCAGCGGTATGTGATGAAGCGGCTGATCGAGTGCGTCACAAGTTCTACGTGGACCGGCAAGCGCTGTCTACAACTATGGGGACGCTTAGTTGCATAGTGAAATGTCAGCGGTCGTTAACGACAAAGAGCACCCCCGCAGCCAGCCGTAAGGGCCGGCGCCAGGGGCGCTCAGAGGTGGTGCTGCTCTAGACGTCGGCGAAGCGTTCGTACTGCTCCTCCAGCTGCGCCTGCACGCTGGCGGCCATCTTCTCGATCACCCACAAGACCGTGAAGTCCGCCAGCTCGTAGCGCATGCTGTTCCCCTCGCGCGCCCGCATCACCATCCCCGCGCCCAGCAGCATCCGCAAGTGCTTGGAGACGTTCTGATGCGCGCCGCCCAGGCCGTCGCAGACCTGCTGCACGGTGGCGCTCCCGTTCGACTCCAGATACCGCAGGATGCGCATCCGCGTGGGATCTGCGACCACTCGCAGCCGCCCGCCGACCAACTCCAGCACCCGGTCGGGCACCTGGCGCCGCCGCTGCACGGCGACGCCGGTGGAGTGTCGCTCAGGGGCCGTCATCGAACGACGCCATGCATTCCCCCTTTGCCCCAGGGCGACGATAGACTCGTATCGTCATCGGTAGCGATCTCCCTTCCATTAGAACCCCCGACGATTGCAAGAGGGATCTTGCGTAAAGCGATGTTATCTCGGGAATGCACTGCTCAAACCAACTCTTACTTGCGAGTTGGCTCATGTAAGAACTCACGCAAATGACACCGCAAGAGAGAAACAAAACCGTCCTCAGCTACCAAACGTTTTTGCAGCAGGACGACCGCCGCAAAGGCGACGCGCTCGAGATCGGCGTCGACTTCACCGACGAAGCCGGAGACCCCTTCCGCGTCGTCTGGTACGCCGAGACCGGCGAGCTGACGATCGAGCGCATCGACCCCGACCAGCTCGACGCCGACGACCTCCACCAAGGCGCCCTCGACGTCGAGATCGCCGCCCACTTCGACCGCGACCAGCTCGAATCCCAGCTCGGCGCCCGCCCCCAGTTCGACCGCTGCCGCCCGCGCACCATCGCCCGCCTGCGGCAGCAGCTGACGACCATCAGCAGCTGACGAGCGCTACAGGAGCTCCGGCGGCCGCTCGGCGGCGCGCGCGTGCAAGTCCGCGGCGACCTGGTCGTAGATCGCCAGCACCCTCGCCGGCGCCACCAGCTGGTAGACGCCGTGCCGGCCGTTCTGCCGGCGGGCCACGATCCCGCCCTCGCGCAGGATCTTCAGATGCTGCGAGGCGTCGGTGATGCTCACGCCCACCGCGTCGGCCAGCTCTCCGACCGATGCCGCGCCGACGCGGTCGAGCGTCTCGATCAGCCGCACGCGCACGGGCTGGCCGATCACCTTCAGGTGACGAGCGATCTCCTCCGCCGACTCGACGGACACCGGCCGTGACAGCACAACCCACCACCCCTCATCCATGCAGGGCGAACGACCAACAGGTTGAACGACTCTCCGCTACCAGTCTTGCGCCAAACCGGCGCATTTGCAACACCTAGTCGTAGGGACCAGGTATCGCTGTGCCAGAGCGCCTACGCGGCTTGTTCGACGGCCGCTACTACCGTCTCGATCATGTCGTCGAGGTCCTGGTGCGTCCAGAGCCGCACGACCGTCCAACCAGCTGCTGCAAGTGCTGCATCGTTGCGACGGTCACGCGCAACGTTGGCGTCCAGCTTGATTCTCCACCACTCCGAGTTCGCTCTAGGACTTGAGCCGTGAACCGGGCATCGATGCCAAAAGCACCCATCCACGAACACTGCGACGCGCTGTCGGCGAAAGATGATGTCTGGACGGCAGCGCACTCTCGGAAGTGGGCTCCAGTGCTTCCGGAACCGCAGGCCGCGTCGGTGAAGCGCGGCCCGCAATCGACGCTCAACCTCGCTCTCAGAACGGTTACCGAGCATCACTTTGCGTGCTGTGGCCGACGAGGCCGGCGGGGCCGGCGGGACTGACGGAACGTCGGTATGGCGCATCACACACGCAGGTATGCCCGCCCGCCCTCGACCGGATGTGCAGTCAAGCGGCGGCGGCAGCCAGCATCTTGCGCTTCGCCGCCGCACGCCCGCCGCCCGCAGCCACCCTCAGCAACTCGACCGGCCCAAGCCGGAGGGTTCTTTCGGAGTATTCGGGCTCGCGCGCGAGCGCCCGGCGGACTTCGACAGCGACAGCCTTGGCGAGAGGCGGCGGCACAGAATTTCCGACCTGCCGAAAGCCGTGCCATTTCGCCGCGCTTGGTCGAAACCAGTCCGGATACCCGTGAAGTCGCGCAGCTTCACGGACCGAAATGACTCGATCGAACCGATGGTGAATAGGCCGTGGTGCACTGTAACTACCACGATCGGGCGCGGTTCCCGCTCGCAGCGTCGGAGCTACCCCGTCCGGATGCAGGCGGAGGAACCGACTGACGGCTTCGCGGTCTCCCGGGGCCGTCGCGGCGAAACGCTCGATGACCGCGTCGCTGTGGGCTGTGCGCATCGACGCAGTGAGGACCGACATGTCGCTCTTGCGCAGCCACGCATAGTTGCCGTCTTCACGATCGAGCCCAGCGAGCCGACGCGCGTAAGGCGAAGCGCAGCGCCACCGCTCGTCGTTCTCGTCCGCACAGAGCGCCACCGCGTCCTCACGCAGAAGCTGCTCGAAACGATCGAGATCCGGGAGGTCGTCAATCGCTTCTGCCACGGTCGGGCACCGGGGCATATCGGCAGGGGTTTGTGGGTGCCCGTATCCCCCGAGCCTCGGATTTGAACTCGGAAGACGGGAGAGACCAGCAGTCTCGTGCTCGGGGAGTCGGAACGCGGCCTTGTCTCGGACGCCGACCACGAGAAGCCGCCGTCGATCTTGGGGGACGCCAAACCGGTTGGCGTTCAACACGCCGTTGCCCGCGATGGTGTAGCCGAGTTGCTTGGTCTTGACTTCCAGCCAGTCGATGACTGGCAGCATCTCGTCCCCCGGCAGGGACCGCGAAGCCATCGCAGGCACGTTCTCGATCACCCACGCGTTCGGCTCAAGCGCGGCGACCAGACGGGCAAATTCGGCGACGAGCCGGTTCCGAGGGTCCTCAGGATCGAGACGGCCGCCGACAGAGAACCCCTGGCACGGGGGGCCCCCAAACACCACGTCGACCGGTGTACCGCAAGGCCGCCCGTGTCGTTGCAAGCCTGAGACGACGGCGGCGCGCAGTCTTTCGGCCGTAATGGAGCGAGCATCCTCCTGCACGACCTCGCAGAGCGGAAAGTTGAACCGATGCGCGCCTGCGTGTGCGGCGTCCGATTCGACCGCGCACACGACATCGAAACCCGCTTGCTCGAATCCGAGAGACATGCCGCCGACCCCCGCGAAGAGATCGACGGCGACGGGCCTAGACACGTATCACGGCAGGCAGGCGACGATGCGGATGGCAAGCGATGACGAGCACAGCGCACCATTGTGGCGCCGACCGTCGACGGAAGCGAGCCGCAACTGGACCCTACTAGAACGGAAGGGGCGGAACCGGGTACCAGCGATGGAGGCGACCGTACGCCTCGGCGTCGGTTTTGTCTACTCCGGCAAGCCGGGGGCCCGCGCCCTCGCGAATCTCCTTGTTCAGCAAGATGACCTCGCGCGTTGACAGGAAGGGCACTGTCACATCGAGATAGTCGTCGCCATCTCTGAACTGCTCGTGCCGTCGAAGCGCAGGCAGTGTCGCGGCCGCGATGTCGTCATCCGCGATGAGACCGGCCCAGAACACCATCGGCGCGCCGTCCGCGTACCTGATGAACATGAACTGCTCGATCCGGGCGCCGTCGCCACGAGCATCGGCGACTCGATTCAGCCTCTCGACCAACACTCGCCGCTGGACGCGAGGGAGGCCGTCAGCATCCAGGTCATCTTCTGCGATATCGCCCGGGACCTCGCCAATCTGGGTCGACAATGTCTCAAGGCGGCGGTCTTCTCGATCCGGCCGGCAGTTGAACGTGGCAGCGACCACGCTACCGAGTGGCAGTTGGTCGGCCAGGAATGCCAGGTCTTGCAACTCTCTGGTCGTGAGCTTTGCTGTGTAGTCCAACCACGCGATGGTCGGCTGATCGACGTCAATGTCCTGCAACCGCTCGGCAGTCGAGCCGAACAACAGCTCGATCTCCTGAAATGGGAGGTTCTCCTCGAAGCGGGCCTTCAGCATGGTGTTTTTCTCGATGCTGACCATGCGTCGAATCCCGACTTCGCGTCGCATCAGTTCAAAGTCCACGAACTGCCAGTGCCCGAGCCCGACGTATTGATACTCATCCATGGCGCGGACTGCGCGAAGCGCCCGAAGCGCATCGCAGAACATCATCCGCTGAATCCGCTTCGCAGGTCGGAATGCGTAGGGCGCCTCCGGGAGCCGCACCTCGAAGTCGTCAACCGTCAAAGTCGAACCTCTTGTCGACTTCACGTCGCATCCAGTAAGCAAACGTCCGTTGGCCCACCTCGGACGGACGACTCGTCTCAAGCGCGTCACTCGCTCTCGCAAACACGTCGGCGGGGAGCGAGTAGGCGACTCGGACGTAGTCGGATGTGACCTTAGGCGGCACGTCAGGCACGACGAAGGTTCTGCGTGGGGCCAGGTTCTCCAAAGACGCCGGCTTGGCCGCGTTGATGGCCGCGACGAGCGGACGGTCTTCGGGCGGCCGCTGCTGAACCTCTCGTTTGATGCGGTTCATCACGGTGATGGATTTCCGCAGCGCGTCAACGATCCGACGCCGAGTCTGAGCCCAGATCTCGCTGTCTTCGTCGACATCGGTCTTCGCCGTATTCCACGGCATCGCTGAGCTATCGCCTGAAAGGTAGACGTACCCGCGGAAGCGTCGGTACTGCGGATGAAACCGAGGAACGTCCTCTCCCCATCCAGACAGCCGGCCGCGATCGGCGAAGAGGAGTGCACGATCGTTGCAGAACACGTACCAGCCGGCAGCATCGAGCCCGGTCCACAGGCTCGGATCATCGGTGTCCGCCTCTTCGTCTTCCTCACCCGCAGCCAGCCCGGCGTACAACCTCATCTCGACGCGTTGGCCGTCGGTGTCCTCCAAGGTCTCCGAATATGAGATCGGCTCCAGTCCTGCCGCAGCGAGCAGGAAAGGAGGGCGGGGATGGAGCGGTCTGCCGTTGACCTCGATTCTCAGGCCGTCCTGCAGCGCGATCGCGTGACGCATCGAGATCTCATGCAGCACGCGCGAGAGGAACCCGTCCTGTCTGAAGCGTGAGCGCGCCGCCGGCAGCAACTTCGAACAGCGGACAACGGTCCCCGGATGGTCCGGTGCCGCGTCGTCGGCGTCTTCAAGTGGGAACACCCACGACGACGGGTCTTGGTCCTCCAACCAATCATCGACGTCGAGTTGCACTCGCCACCGATCGCCTTCGGAAGTCGCTGACAAGACCTCAAAGGCACGACCCATCTTGAAGATCGCCCGCTTCATGCCGATGCCGAACTGTCCTACCTCGCCGTGGCTACCTGGCTGACTTCTGGGGCGACCGAACTTGAACGCGTATCGGGCCGCGTGATCGCGACTGAACCCACCGCAGGAGTCTTCGATCTCGAAGGTCTCTGGGTTGATCGTGATCCGGACCCACAGTCCCTCGAACCGTCGCTCGTCCTCTTCGTCCGGCCGAATTCGTTTGGCACCGTCAACGCAGTTGTCGACCAGATCGATGATCGCGGGCGCCAGCTCGATGTCTCGGGTCAGCATGCCCACGAAGAAGCGCTTCTCCGGAAACGCATCGACGTATCCTTCTGGAACGACCGCAGCCATGCGCGGCAGGCTACAACGCCTCCAGCGCTGGTGACGCACTTCGTTTTGGGGGCCGGCACCGAGAGGTGACGCCTCGATACCTACCGCCGCACGTGCTGTGCGACGACCGCGAGCCGCTGAACGAGACTCGAGACACTCTCGAGTCGCGTGTTCAGCAGCGCGGCTTGACGCTCGAGAGAGGAAAGCCGCTGGGCGTCGGCGAGGCGCCCGAGGCGCCGGTGGACCGCGCCGCGGATGAACTCCGCGTGCGAGATCCCCAGCGCGTCGGACTGGCGGACGATGTCGTCCCAGGTCTCGGTGTCGAACCGGACGGTGGTGGTCTTCACGGCCCGAGCCGTCGCCGGCGACGGCGGCGTGTGGGCGGCGGGTCGTCCTCGCGCCGCTGTTCGAAGAGGGCGAAGATCTCCGAGAGCGGAAGCCGCAGCCCGTCGCTGACTCTGAGCAGCACCCTGAAGGTCGGGTTGATCTCGCCGCGCTCGATCGCGCCGATGTAGTTGCGATGCAGCCCGGAGGCAAAGCCGAGCTTCTCCTGCGAGAGCGCGCGCCGGGCGCGCAGCTCGCGGATCGCGCGGCCGAGGTAGTCGTGATCGACCGACTGCGCCGGCCTGGTCCAAGTCCCCTGCTCCTCCGCGGTCATGACGACGCCTCCCCTGAGGGCGTCCCGTGCATGTAGGCGAGCTGCGTCAGGAGCGTGCCGCAGGCCGCTGCGCCGACGGCGGCCGTCTGGAGCCTCTGCGGCTGGTCGGCGAGGCCGTCGACGTGGTCGGCGATCTGCTCGACGGCGGTCTCGTGCAAGCGCAGCAGCACGCGCACGAGCCGGTCGGGCTCCATCGTGATCGCGAACTGCTCGGCGGGCTGTTCCTCTCTCCAGCCGATGTCGTCCAGCAGCCGCATCAGGTCGCGGTAACGGTTGCGCAGCGTCAGCGCCTCGCTGGCGTCGTCGCGGTCGAAGGCGTCGAAGATGTCGCCGATCGCCGCCATCCGCTGGTAGCAGAGGTGCCAGAGCGCCCGGCGCTCGTTGCGCCGGACCGTGATCGCGACGTTCGCCGCCTCCGGCTCGTCCGCGGCGAGGTCGTCGCTGCTGACCGGTTGGGCAAGTCGGATCATGAGCGCGTCGCAGGCTGTGACGCCGTCCACGGCTTTCTGGAGCTCCTCGGGTCCGTCGCCGACGCCGTGCGCGTGGGCGGAGACGAGCGCGATCCCGCGCTCGTGCAGCTGCAAGAGCGCGCGCAGCAGCGCATCGAGCTCCATCGTGACCGCGAACGCGTCGCCGTCCTGCTGCTCCTTCCAGCCGATGTCGTCCAGCAGCCGCGTCACGTCGCGGTAGACGTGCCGCAAGCCCCGCGCCTCGTCGACGTCGCCGGCCGCGAACGCAGTGAAGATCTCGCCGATCGCGGCCATCTTCAGCCAGCAGAGCCAATACAGCGCGTCGCGCTCGGCCCGTCGGATGGTCACGGAGTCCATGACGCCGCTCCTTCCACGACCTCGGGCGCCAACAGCTCCAGCAGCCGTCGGGCCGCCGTCACGGGCTGGCCGGGCGCCTCGTGCAGCCACAGCAGCGCCAAGGCAAGCTGCTCGACGGGCATCGTGATGCGGAACTCGTGGCGCGGGTCCTGCTGGTTCCAGCCGAGGTCGTCCAGCAGCCGCCACCCCGCCACCACCTGCGCTCGCAAGCGGCGGGCGTCGTGCGCGCCGGGCGCCGCGACCGCGTCCGCGAACACCGTCATCGGCTGCTCGAGGCAGAGCAGCACCGCCTCGCGCAGCTCTATCCGCGCCCCATGTGGCACGGCCAAGATGCGCCCGGCCGGGGCCGTCGTCGCGGCTGCGCGCGTGTCGGCGGCGATCGTCTCGATGCTCTCGGGCTGTTCTCCCGTGAGCTGCTCGGCTATCGATGGCGGCAGCGCCGCCAGCACGTCGTCGCAGACTCCCAGGGCGAACAGCGCGAGCGCGTGCTCGGCCAACCGCTGACGCCGGCCGCTGGGCCGCGGAGCTTCAGCGACATCGGCCAGCACCCCGAACGCCAGCGAAGCCCTCGTGTTGCCCCGCACCGCGAGCACTGCTCTGGCAAGCTCGGCGTCAGGCTGGGTCAGCGCGAACACGCTCTCGCAGTCGTCAGCGCCCCAGCCGAGGTCGTCCAGCAACCGGAAGACGGCCTCCACCAGCCCGCGCCGACCGGCCGACTCGAAGTGGTCCAGCACGTTGCCGACCTCCGACACGTACCCCGGCATGGCGAGCAGCTCCAGCGCGGCGCCGCGCAGAGCGTCGCGGGAGACGACGCCCAGACGCAGCGGCGCGCCCGGCTTCCTCTTGGGCAGCGGCATCGCCTACACCCCCTCGCCGCGCCCGAGCACGGCCGGCTTCGTAGCCTCGCCCAGCAGCCGGAGGATCGCGCCGTAGGCGGCGATCGCGCGCAGCGAGTCTCGGCACGGCAGCTCGCTCGCGCGCGCTTCGGGGATCTCCTCCTCCAGCGCGGCTGCCGTCCGCAGCTGGAGACGACCGACGACCCGCGTCAGCTCGGCCGCGCCGAGCGTGATCTGGTACTCGGACGCGTCGCCCTCGGGATCCCAGCCGAAGTCGTCCAGCAGCCGCGTAACATCACGCAGCTCGCGCGCCCGCGAGGCCGCCTCCACGTGCGCGCCCTGGTCCTGCGAGATCCAGATGTCGCCGACGACGCTCAGCGCGATCATCAGCTCGGGATGGATCGCATCGCGGATGTCGCCCGACACGATCAGGCCGTGCGGCATCTGCGCAGCCGGGAACTGCCCATCGCCTCGCGGCGATCGGGAACAATGGTCTTGCATCGAAAGTGCTCCTTTCGGTGCCGGGCCCGGGGTGTCACAGCACCGCCGGGCCGCTTATTGGGTGGAACTACAGCGCCGCCGACTGTAGGTGGACCGGAATCCAGCGACAAGGGCGAATGCCAGCGGTCACACGACCACGTCGCCCAAACGGCTCACGACCGCCGTGCGGCGGCTCGGCCGCGCCCGGCGACCACCGTCGCCGAAAGCGTCAGGACCCGTACGCCCCAGGCGCCGAGAAGCGCCCTTAGCCGCCGAAATCTCGCGGGCGCCCTGCATAAAAAAGCACCTCAAATGGAACCTCAGGGCCCCTCCAGAACGCGAAAAGCCCCGCCAGAGCGGGGCTTTTCTGCAATCGGGGCGCCGAGATTTGAACTCGGGACCTCACCGACCCGAACGGTGCGCGCTACCAGGCTGCGCCACGCCCCGATGAACGGTGCCCGGTCAGTATTCCACAGCCGGGCTGATGTGGGCGTCGCGGTCCTGACCATGCGTGGCGCGAGGCGGCGCGGGCGGGCGCCGGCGCGGCGTACCGTCTCGCAGATGCCGGCCGCGCCCACCGCCCAGCCGTACCCGGGACCCCACCCGAGCCCCGCGTGACGCCGCTCCAGCGCAGCTGGGGGTGGCTCGTCGTCGCGGTCGCCGTCTCCTTCGCGACGATGCTGCTCCCGCGCGCGCAGCCGACGAGCTGGGAGGCGCACCTCAGCACCTACCTTCCGGGTTTCCAGACGACCGCCGAGGCGGAGCTGCCGAAGGTCGACGCGTTCTTCTTCCCCTTCCCAGCCACCATCGAGCTGCTCCTGCTCGCGCTCACGCTGCTGTTCGGCCTCGCGCTCCGGCTGCGCCCCGCGCGCGCACGCGACGTGCGCGCGCCCGCGTACGTCGTCGCGCTCGCGCTGCCCGGCTGGGTGACGCTCGCCGTCCTGGTCCCCGGCCTCGGCGAGGCGCCGTTCCGGATCCTGATCGGCGGCTGGATCGCGATCGCGGCCGCCGCGGCGACCGGCGCACTGCTCGCCATCCACGCCGCGACAGCCGCGCGCGCGAGCAGCGACCCCACCGTCTAGCCTCCCCTCATGGCCGCCCGCACCGAAGAGATCATCGCCTTCCTCGACGACCTGCTCGGCGTCAGAGGCTTTCCGGACATGGGCCCCAACGGGCTCCAGGTCCCCGGCTCCGCGACCGTCTCGACCGTCGTCTCCGGCGTCTCGGGACAGCTGGAGCTGTTCGAGCGCGCGGTCGAGCTCCAAGCGCAGTTGGTGATCGTCCACCACGGGATCCTGTGGGACTTCGAGCCGCGGCGGATCGGGTTCGCGCAGGCGAAGCGGCTGAAGACGCTCCTGACCAACGACATCGCGCTCGCCGGCTACCACCTGCCGCTCGACGCCCACCCGGAGGTCGGCAACAACGCGCTGCTCGCGGCCGGCCTCGGCGCCGACGTCGTCGAGCCGGCCTTCGACCACAAGGGCCGCACGATCGGCACGATCGCCCACTTCGACGTCAACGGCGGCGACGGCGTGCCCGCGCCGGAGCTGTTCGCGCGCGTGGCGACGCTCACCGACCGCGACCCGCTCGTCTTCGACGCCGGCCCCGCCTTCGTGCGCCGGCTCGGGATCGTCTCCGGCTCGGCCGCCAACGACCTGAGCGAAGCGATCGACCTCGGGCTCGACGCCTTCATGACCGGCGAGCCGAAGGAGCACGTGATGGCGCAGGCGCGCGAGAACCGCATCCACTTCATCGCCGCCGGCCACTACGCGACGGAGACGTTCGGGGTCCGCCGCATCGGCGAGCTGGTCGCCGAGCGATTCGGCGTGGATCACCGTTTCGTCGACCTCCCAAACCCTGTCTGAGCGCCAACTACGGGCGTTCAGACCAGTGGGTTTGAGCGCGTCCGTCGGTGGAGGTATAACCGCATCACGGCATCCACACGGGAGGTCTCAAGACCGATGGCAAACCATCTGACGCCCACGGAGCTCGCACGCGAGGCTGGCCTTGACCGGCGCGACGTGATCCTCAAGTGCCTCGAGATGGGCGTCCCCATCTACCACGGCCGCATCGACAGAACCCTCTTCTCGGCGAGCCTGGAGGAGCAGTACCAGGTCACCGCCTCGCCGACACCCTTGGCGACCGGATAGGTCGCCGGCCTCCCACCCACCCGTCCCCCCACTCCGCCCGCGCGCGCCGCCACCGACGTCGGCCCGCCGCGGGCCCGACGGGTGGCCAGCCATCACCGCAGCGCCCCGGAAAGCGGGCGCCCGAATGTGCGCATGCGAACACCCGCCTGGCCAGGCGGCCAGGAACCCGCACGCGCGTGCTGCGCCCTCTATAGAGTCGGCCTGCTCCCAGCCCCGCACCAGGAGGAGGACCGATGGAGGCCAGCGCCGGCACCAGCGCCGCCGCCACGCAGAGCGCGTCCGACGCGTCGACCGGTTCGCAGACGATCGCCGACCTGCTGTCGCTCGCGGCCGACCGCTACGCCGACCGCGTCGCCGTCAAGGTCAAGCGGGACGGCGAGTGGCAGGACGCGACCTACGCCGAGGTCGGCGCGATCGCGGACGAGATCTCCTACGGCCTGATCGACCTCGGGATCGCGCCCGGCGACCGCGTCTCGATCCTCTCGCGCACCCGCCCGGAGTGGACCTACGCCGACTTCGGCATCGCCCAGACCGGCGCCGTCGTCGTGCCGATCTACCAGACCAACTCGCCCGAAGAGTGCGAGTGGGTGCTCGGCGACTCCGACGCGACCGCGGTCTTCGTCGAGAACGCCGGCGAGCTGGCGAAGGTGCGCGAGGTCCACGCGAGACTGCCTCACCTCCGCCAAGTGATCGTCTTCGACCCGGACGGGATCGACCAGGAGCACCGAGGCGACGCGATCTCCCTCGCCGACCTGCGCGCCCGCGGCCGCGCCCGCGCGACGCAGCGCGGAGACCGATCCGAGCTGGAGCAGCGGATCGGGGCCGTCTCCCCCGCAGACCCCTTCACCTTCATCTACACCTCGGGCACGACCGGCCCGCCGAAGGGCTGCGTCCTGACGCACGGCAACTACCGCGCGATGCTGACGATGGCCGAGCACGGCAACGGCATCGTCGAGGACGAGCTGACCTACCTCTACCTGCCGCTGGCGCACTCCTACGCGCTGCTGATCCAGCTGCTCTCCTTCGACGTCGGCGCCGCGCTCGCGTACTGGTCCAACGACCCGCTGCAGATCATCGTCGAGCTGAACGAGGTCCACCCGACCAACCTCCCGTCGGTCCCGCGGATCTTCGAGAAGATCTACACGCTCGTCACCGGCAACTACCCGCCGGAGCAGATCCGCCAGGCCGCCCAGCTCGGCGTCCGGGTCCGCCAGCTGCAGCTCGCCGGCAAGCCCGTCCCGCCCGAGCTGCAGCAGGCCTTCGACAGAGCCGACGAGGAGCTGTACTCGAAGGTCCGCGCGGCCTTCGGCGGCCGCGTCCGCCAGGCCGTCACCGGCGCCGCCCCGATCGCGAAGGAGATCCTCGAGTTCTTCTTCGCCTGCGGCGTGCCGGTCTTCGAGGGCTACGGGATGACCGAGACCTCGACGGCCGCCACCTTCCAGTCGCTGGAGAGCCACAAGCTCGGCACGGTCGGGAAGCCGTTCCCGGGCGTCGAGCTGAGAATCGCCGAGGACGGCGAGCTGCTGATCAAGGGCGCCAACGTCTTCGCCGGCTATCACAAGCGCGACGACGCCTCCTTCGGCGCGGTCGAGGACGGCTGGCTCCACACCGGCGACCTCGGCTCGATCGACGCGGACGGCTTCCTCTCGATCACCGGCCGCAAGAAGGACATCATCATCACCGCGGGCGGCAAGAACCTGACGCCGGCCAACAGCGAGAACGACATGAAGCAGTCGCGCTGGGTCTCGCAGGCGGTGATGCACGGCGACCGCCGCCCGTACCCGGTCATGCTGATCACGCTCGACGCCGAGGTGGTCGTGCCGTGGGCCCAGCAGCAGGGCCTGCCGCAGGACGTCGCCGCGGCTCGCGCGCGAGCCGCGCGTGCTCGAGCTGATCCAGGCCGACCTCGACCGCTCCAACGCGAAGTACGCCCAGGTCGAGCAGGTGAAGAAGTTCGTCGTCCTCCCCCACGACCTCTCGCAGGAGACCGGGGAGCTGACGCCGACCCTGAAGGTGAAGCGGGCCGTCGTCAACCAGAAATACGCGGCCGAATTCGATGCCCTCTACGCGGAGTAGCGCGAGGGCGTAGTCTCCACTGAGAGAGATGCGCACCGATCCGAGCGACACGGGCGGGCTGTTCGTCACACGACGGCCCGGGACCAGACCGACGAAGTACAGAGCGCCGCCGAGAACCCTCGGCGAGAAGCGCCGACGCACCGACGGGATCGTCGCCGCCGGCCTGCTCGCGGTGATGATCCTGATCAACCTCTGCTTCTGGGGTCCGCTCCCACTCGCCTGCCTGTTCGTCGGCGGCCGCCTCCAGCACCTGACCGACAACATCGGGATCGGCCTCGCCGCCTCGTTCGGCACGCTGATCGGCGGCCTGCTGCTCGGCCTGATGGCGCTGAAGCGGCTCGACTACGCCTGGATCCTCGTGCGGCGCGCCAGCGGCGTCGACCAGCGCCAGGGCGTGATCGGCAGAATCTTCATGATCTGCTGCGCGATCGGCGCGCCGATCTTCGCGATCTGGCTGCTCGGCTTCAGCGGCGCCCAGCTGTCCGGCATGGGCAACATGGGCATATAGCCGTGAGCGATGCTCGGCGACCGTACGGGGCGTACCATTAGCCGCAGGATGGGGCTCCGCGGGTACTACAAGCAGTTCGCCGGGATGACCGACGAGGAGATCTCCGCGGAGCTGAAGGAGAAGTCGGCCGAGGAGCGGCGCAAGGCGCTGCTGCGCGTCGACCCGCTCGACCTCTCGAGCACGACCTGGCACGAGCTGCCGCACCCGGACGTCGTCGCGGCGATCACCTTCGCCGTGCGCGGCTCGCTCAACGCCGCCGCCGACCCGACCGCCGAGGAGCTGCGCCGCGAGATCGGCCGCCGCGTCGGGATCGAGCCCGGCCGCATCGCGATCGGCAACGGCTCCGCGCAGCTGCTCTCCTCCGCGACCCGCGCGCTGCTGAGAGCCGACGACGAGCTGCTGATCCCGTGGCCCTCCTACGGCCTCTACCCGCTGATGGCCCAGCGCGCCGGCGCCCGCGCCGTCCCGGTCCCCCACGGCCATGACGTCGAGCGGCTGCTCGGCGCCGTCACCGAGCGCACGCGCGCGATCGTCCTCTGCAACCCGAACGACCCGACCGGCGCGTACCTGACGCCGCAGCGCCTGCGCGAGCTGCTCGACGCGCTGCCCGACCAGGTCTCGCTGCTGCTCGACGAGGCGCTGATCGACTACGTCGCCGACGAGCGCGCCGCCGCCTCCTCGCTCGCGCTGCTCGACGACCACCCGCGTCTGCTCGTCTTCCGCACCTTCTCGAAGATCTACGGCCTCGCCGGGATGCGCTGCGGCTACGTGCTCGGGGGCCCGGGCTCCGAGCAGCTCGTCGCGCAGCTGGCGCCCGAGCTCGGCGTCGGCACGCCGGTCCAGGCCGGCGCGCTGGAGGCGGTCCGCTGCTGCGACGCGCAGATCGCGGCACGCCGCGCCGTCGTCCTCACCGAGCGAGCTCGCATGCTCGACGCGCTCCACGACCTCCCGGTCGACGCCGCCCCGTCGGAGGCGAACGTGCTGTGGCTGCGCGCCCCCGGCCACTCCGCGAGCGAGCTGACGACCCGCCTGCGCAACGGCAACGTGATCGTCATGTCCGGCGAGGCGGTCGGCGACGAGGAGCACGTGCGCGCGTCGATCCAGGCGCCCCAGCACGTCGATCGCCTGTTGCAGGCGATCCGCACCGCGCTCTAGGCGCGGCGAATCCGCGGGCCCGCACGACGCCATCGCGCCGTTCCGGGCGCGAACCACATATATATGGTCTGTTAGGCTCGCGCCGACCGTCGGCGGCATCGTGTCAAACAGAGCCGCGCCGGCCGCCGCCTGGGCGGGACGGCGCGAAGGGGGATTCAACGATGCTCCACACCAAGCGAGCGCTGCTCGTCGGCGCGCTCGTCGCGCTGACGGTCGCGCTCACCGCGGGCGCCGCCGGCGCGGTGTCGATACCTGTAGGCCCGTTCAACGCGAACGGGATCGTCCTACAGACGATCAACGTCCCGTCGACGGGCAGAACCTACACCTGCCTCTGGAACCTGAGCGGCCGGATCCTAGTCCAGCAGGTCGACCTAGGCCCGACGCTAAGACCGATCGGCGGGATCGAGAACGCGAACATAACCTGCAACCAGCCGGGCGTCACCGTCGTGCCCCTAGTGTCGCCGCTAAGCAGCGCGCCGGGCCCGTGGGTCATAGCGCTCACGGCGGTCCTAAACCTACCGGCACCGACCGGCGCGCTAATCACGATCCTAGGCGTCCGGATACAGCTGAACGATCCCGCGATCGGCTTCCGCTGCCTATACACCGGCTCGCTCGGGATCCTAATAACGAACGGGAACCCGGTCGCTCAGCTACTACCGAGCAGCTTCGTCGCCACCCCGCAGCCCGGCGACACCTGCCCGGCCGGCCTACCGCTGCAGAAGGGCCCGGGCCAGTACAACCTCGCGCCGCCGCTCTTCATAGGGCCGTGACGCACCCCTCGCCCGCGGTGCGCGGGTAGATCGGCAGCTGGCGGTCGCCTCGTCGCGGGGCGGCCGCCGCGATCGCCCGTCCCCGGGCCGCAGCCTCGCCGCCGCCGGGTTCAGTCGCCGGCCGACTGACGCAGCAGCGTGCTTCTCGTCTGCTCGAGGATCGAGCGCCAGCGGGTCGTCTCGACCGGCTCGGCCGCCGCGAAGTGCCTGACGACCTTGCGCACGCGCGTGGCGGAGATCTCGATCCCGTGCCGCGCCGCGATGCGCCGCAGCCTGTCGTAGTCCTCCGACAGCTTCACCGTCACCGATCTGAAGCCGTGGCGGGCGATCTCGACGCGCGAGCGGAAGTCCATCACGTTCGTGCGGAACATCAGCTCGTCGGTCGGCTCCGGCTCGATCAGGATGATGTCGACGCCCGGGTAGCGCTGCTCCCACTGGCGCTTCAGCTCGTGCAGGCGGCCGTGGGCCATCAGCTTGAAGGTCTGGTAGCCGATCTGCGGGAAGCCCATGTCGGAGACGCGGCCGCGTCGGCGGCCGGGATCTCTCAGGTCGTTGACGTACGGCACCAGCGGGTTGACGACGACGAGCAGTCTCGCGCCGGCCTCGACGGCGATGTCGAGGTTGGTCGTCGAGACGATGCCGCCGTCGACCAGCTCGCGGTCGCCGATCCGGACCGGCTCGTAGACCATCGGCAGCGCCGTCGACGCGCGCACGGCGGTCGAGATCGGCACGTCGTCGAAGCCCGTTCTGCCGAAGACGACCCGCTCGGCGGAGTCGAGGTCGGTCGCCGTCAGGTACAGCTCGTGCTGCAACGTGCGGAAGTCGTCGCTGTAGTCGCCGTCGGCGAGCACGGAGCGGACGTACTGCTCTATCCCCTTGCCCGTGTAGAGGCCGGGCGGCATCCCCTCAGCGAGCCCGAGCACGACGTCGAGCGCCGAGACCTGGCCGAGCTGGCGTATCAGCCTGCGCGTCAGGCTCGCGGCGTGGAACGGGAAGGCGATCGCGCTGATCGCGAGGTCGCGGACGTTGAGCGCGAGCACGGCCTTCAGGTCGACGTCGGGGAACGGCGTCGGCACCTGCCTGTTGAGGACCCGCATCATCTCCTCGGGCGAGATGCCGTTCGCCGTCATCGCGGCGACGAACGAGCCGGCGCTCGTGCCGACGAAGACGTCGAAGTCGTTCACGGAGCGGTTGACCGACAGCAGGTCGAGCGCCCGCAGCGCGCCGATCTCGTAGACGGCGCCGGTCATCCCGCCGCCGCCGAGCACGAGCGCCGTCTTCGAGCGGCCTCTGCGGCGCGCGGCCGCGGAGCCTCTGGCGCCGGCGCGTCCTGCGGCTCTGCGGCCGGCGCGCTCCGACGCAGCGGATTCCAATCTCACGACTCTGCCCATGTGCGCAATAGTGTACGGCTGCGTTTTGACCTCCAAACGCACACCCCTCGCGCACGGACCGCGACTTTCCGCACGCACGTCTGTTCCGGGCAGCGTGCGCCGACTTGCCCTGCTTCTCTCCGCGGCCGCGCTGAGCGCGCCCGCCGCCGTCGTCCAGACCGCCTCCGCCGCCCCGCTCGACAGCGCCGTCTCACGCGAGCTGGCACGGGCCGGCGGCGTCAACGGCGGCTACGTGCTCGACACGACGACCGGCCGCGTGCTCGCCTCCGTGCGCGCCGACACGCCGCGGATACCGGCGTCGGTCGAGAAGACCTACACGACCGCCGCTGCGCTGCTCAACTTCGGCGCCGACGGCACGCTCGACACGAAGGTGCTCGGCAGCGGCACGCTGCTGGAGAACGGGACCTGGCGGGGCGACCTCTATCTGCGCGGCAGCGGCGACCCGACCTTCGGCTCGGAGAGCTTCATCGCCCGCTCCTACGGCGTCGGCACCAGCGTGCAGTCGATCGCGCAGGCGCTCGCCGACGCGGGGATCACGCGCGTGACCGGCCGCGTCTACGGCGACGAGTCGCGCTTCGACCTGCGCCGCGGCGGCCCGTCGACCAACTGGGGCTACGACATCTGGATCGGCGGCTCGCTGTCGGCGCTGATGTACAACCGCGGCCTCGCGAAGGAGGACGGCTCGGCGCGCCAGAGCGCACCGGCGCTGTTCGCCGCCCAGCAGCTGACCGCCGCGCTGAAGACCGAGGGCGTGCGCGTCGCCAAGAAGGCGTCGAGCGCCACCGCCCCTGCCGAGGCAGAGGAGCTCGCCTCGGTCTCCTCGCCGCCGATGTCGACGCTCGCGCGCCTCGTGCTGGTCGACTCCGACAACCTCTACTCCGAGCAGCTGCTGAAGGCGCTCGGCGCCCACCACGGCAGCGCCGGATCGACGACCGCCGGCGCGACGGTCGCGCGCCAGACCCTGCGGCGTTTCAGAATCGCCCCGAAGATCGCCGACGGCTCCGGCCTCTCGCGCCAGAACGCCACCTCCCCGCGCCAGGTCGTGACGCTGCTCGACGCGATGCGCGACGAGCCCGGCTTCCGCGCCGGCCTGCCGGTCGCCGGCCGCGACGGCACGCTGTCGCGGCGGATGCGCGGCACTTCGGCGCAGGACCGCTGCCAGGCGAAGACCGGCACGCTCTCGAACGTCTCCGCGCTCGCCGGCTACTGCCGCACGGCGAACAACCACGTCGTCGCGTTCGCCTTCCTCGCCAACAGCGTCTACACGCCGTCGGCGAAGGCGGCCGAGGATCGCCTCGCGATCATGCTCGCGCGCCAGCGACCGTCGGGCGCGGCCCCGGCGAAGGCGCGCGCGAAGCGGACCACCGCCACGAGATCGGGCGGCGCGAAGGCCTCCGCCGTCCACGGCACGCAGGTCGGAGCGGTCCGAGCAGCGCGCTAGCGTCGCCTCCCGTCCGCACCACCGACGGGAGGCATGCAGTGCTGAAGGGCTTCAAGGACTTCATCTCGCGAGGGAACGTGATCGACCTCGCGGTCGCGGTCGTGATGGGCGCCGCGTTCGGCGCGGTCGTCACGGCGCTCGTGAGCGACTTCATCACGCCGGTCATCGCCGCGATCGGCGGCCAACCGGACTTCTCCGCGCTCAGCTTCACGATCAACGGCAGCAAGTTCGCCTACGGCCACTTCCTCAACGCCGTGATCTCGTTCCTGATCATCGCGGCGGCCGTCTACTTCCTCGTCGTCCTGCCGCTGGAGAAGGTGCTGAAGAAGCCCGACAGCGAGGACGCCAGGCTGCGCGAGTGCCCGGAGTGCCTCAGCATGGTCCCGACCGAGGCCCGCCGCTGCATGTACTGCACCTCGGAGATCGGCCCCGCCGCGACGCCCGTGGGCGTCCCGGCCTGAAGCAGCGTGAGGCGCGCCGCCGGCACAGCGGCGCGC
>JAEXXR010000048.1 GCA_023405705.1 Actinomycetes bacterium | reverse complement strand
CCCTGATCGCGGTCGACCGCGACCCGCAGGCCGCCGCGCGGATGCGGCAGCTCGGCCTCTGCGACGTCGCCGTCGCCGCCGACCTGCGCGACCCGCTCGCCGCCGTCGAAGCCGTCAAGGCGGCGGGCGGCCAGGCGGCCGACCTGACGATCTGCGTCGTCAGCGCGACCGGCTGCGAGACCGGCGCGATCATGCTCACCAAGGAGGGCGGGACGATCCTCTTCTTCTCGATGGCGACCGACTTCACGACGGCCGCCCTCAGCGCCGACGGCATGGGCCACGACGTGCGGATGCTGATCGGCAGCGGCTTCACGCCCGACGTCGGCGCCTACGCCCTCGACCTCGTGCGCCGCAGCGCGCCGCTGCGGCAGGCGCTCACGGGAGGCGCCTCATGATCGAGGTCCCGCTGCGCTGGGGTGACTTCGACGCGCTCGGCCACGTCAACCACGTCGCCGTCCTGTCGCTGCTGGAGAGCGGGCGCGACGCCTGGCTGAGAAGCGTCGGGATCGACCGCGAGGACTACGTCGTCGGCCGCTGCGCGATCACCTTCGAGCGCGAGATCCCGATCCACCTCGACGCGGTCACCGCCACCTGCGAGGCGGCCGAGCTGCGCAACTCCAGCCTCACGACGAGCGAGCGGCTGATCGGCACCGACGGCGCGACGCTCGTGAGAGCGATCTTCGACCTGGTGCTGTGGGACCCCGCCCGGCGCCGCTCGCGGCCGATCTCCGACCAGGAGCGCGCCGCCTTCACCCGCGACATGGAGGCGCTCGCATGAGCACTGCCTGGAACAGCAGACCGGTGGTCGTGACCGTCGCCGTCACCGGCGCCGACGTCACGCGCGAGAACAACCCGAACCTGCCGTACACGACCGCCGAGATCGCCGACTCCAGCATCGCCTCGGCGCAGGCCGGCGCGACCGTCGTCCACCTGCACGTGCGCGAGGACGACGGCACGCCGTCGGGCCGCCCCGAGCTGTTCAAGGACGTCGTCGCGCGCATCCGCGCCGGCAGCGACCTGCTGACGATGGTCTCGACCGGCGGCGCCAACGACATGACGATCGAGCAGCGCACGACCGGCCTGGAGGCGCAGCCCGACCTCTCCGGCGTCGAGTCGGGCTCGATGAACTTCGGCGACGAGACCTTCATCACGCCGCCGCCGGCCGGGCGCGGGATCATCGCCCGCGCGACGCAGGCCGGGATCGGCCTGGAGGTCGAGGCGTTCGACGTCGGCCACGTGATCAGCGCGGTGCGCTGGCTGGAGGAGGGGATCCTGCCGGCGCCGCTGCGGATCAACCTCGTCTTCGGCGTGCCGGGCGGGATCGACGCCTCACCGGAGGCGCTCGCCGCGATGATCCGGCCGCTGCCGCCCGGGACCTTCTGGACGATGACCTGCATCGGCCGCCACCACCAGCGGATGCTGGGGCTGGCGCTGCTGCACGGCGCGCCCGGCATCCGCACCGGCCTGGAGGACGTCGCCTACCTGAGACGCGGCGTGCTGGCGCCGTCGAACGCGGCGCTGGTCGAGCAGGCCGTCGCGCTGGCGAAGACGCTCGGCCGCGAGGTCGCGACGCCGGCGCAGACGCGCGAGCTGCTGGAGGTCTCGTGACCGTGGCCTCCGGCGATCCGCCAGAACGCTCGAGAACGCTGGCGGCGATCGACGCCGCCGCCGTCGAGCTGTTCGCCAGGCGCGGCTACCACGCCACGACGATGCGCGAGATCGCCGCCGCCGTCGACATCCAGGCGGCCGCGATCTACCACTGGTACGCGAACAAGGAAGCGATCCTGGTCCACCTCCAGGACGAGTTCATGGAGCGGCTGACGGCGGCGGTCGTCGCGGCCGCCGAGCGGCACGAGCGGCCGGCGCTGCAGCTGGCGGCGATGGTGCGCGAGCACGTCGTCTTCCACGGCCTGCACGCGCGCGCCGCGTTCGTGACCGACTCGGAGATCCGCGCCCTGACCGACGAGCCGCGCAAGCGGCTGATCGCGCAGCGCGACGTCTACCAGGCGCGCTTCGCGGAGACGATCCGCGACGGGATCCGCGACGGCTCGCTGCGCAGCTCGAACGCGCGCGTGGCGACCTACGCGATCTTGCTGCAGTGCACCGGTGTCGCGCTGTGGTTCGACCCGGAGGGCAGCCTCGGCCTGGAGGAGGTCGCAGAGCTGCATGTGGAGTTGGTGCTGGGTTCGCTGCAGGCGGGCCCGGAGCTGATCGGTGCGGCGATCGACGCCTGTCGCGAGGCGGTCGCCGCTGAGGCTGTGAGAGACGAGAGGTCGTGATGAGCGCACGTGCGCGCTGGATGGCGGTGCTGAGTGCACTGATCGTCTGCCTGTGGGCGACGACGGCGAACGCCGCCGAGAAGGTCCTGAGAATCGGCTGGGAGCAGTCGCCCCAGACGCTGAACCCCTACGTCGACCTCGACAGCGAGGACTTCGTCGTCTGGGCGATCAACTGGGACACGCTCGTCAACTACAGCCCGAGAGATCTCGCGCCGGTCCCCGGGATCGCGCGCGAGTGGACGGTCTCGGAGGACAGAAAGACGATCACCTTCAGACTCGTGCAGGGCGCGAGATGGTCCGACGGCGAGCCGATCACCTCCGCGGACGTGAAGTTCTCGCTGGAGTCGCTCGGCAGGCACGGCGCGCTGTTCAGCTCCTACACGGAGACGATCAGATCGATCAGAACGCCCGACGACGAGACGGTCGTGATCGAGACCAGAACGCCGGACGCGCGCATCGTCGGCGGCCTCGCCGTCTTCATCCTGCCCGAGCACGTCTGGGGCAGACACACGACGAGAGAGCTGCTCGGCTCCTTCAGAACGCCGATGCCGATGGTCGGCTCCGGCCCGTTCGTCGTCACCAGATTCGTGCGCGGCCGCATCGTCGAGATGAGACGCAACCCGCACTGGCGGGGCGCGAGACCGGCCTTCGACGGCATCCAGTTCATCAAGTACGGCACCTCCGACGCCGCGGAGCGGGCGCTCCAGCTCGGCGAGGTCGACTACGTCCACAAGGTCCAGTCGACGTCGTTCGAGCGGCTCGGCAGACAGCCGAACATCGAGACGGTCGCGGGCCCGTCGCCGGGCTTCACGCAGCTCGCCTTCAACCTCTGCCCGGAGGAGATCTGCCCGGACGCGAAGGCCAACCCGGCCGTCAGAGACCGCACCGTCCGGCAGGCGATCGCGTACGCGATCGACCGCGAGCGGATCAACGAGATCGCCGCGCGCGGCACCTCGTTCCCCGGCCACGGCCTGCTGCCCGAGTTCTACAAGTCCTTCTACAGAGTCCCCGCGCAGGACTACCCGTTCGACCCCGACAGAGCGAACGAGATGCTCGACGCGGCCGGCTGGGAGAGAGGCGACGGCGGCGTGCGCGAGAAGGACGGGATGCGGCTGTCGTTCAAGCTCGCCGTCCACACCGAGTCGCCCTACAACGTGCAGGTGACGAGCCTGATCACCGAGATGGCGCGGGCGATCGGGGTCGAGTTCAAGGTCGACAAGATGAGCGTCGACCGGCTGACGGAGATCACGGCGCGCCAGCAGGACGGCAAGCCGGCGCCGGACTTCGACACCTTCGTGTGGGGCTGGTCGGGCGACGTCTACGACCCGAGCACGCTGCTCAACCTGCTGCGCACCGACGCGATCGGCGGCTCCTCGGACGCCTTCTACTCCAACCCCGAGTACGACCGCCTCTACGACGAGCAGCTGCAGGAGTTCGACCCGGCCAGGCGGGCCGAGATCGTCGGCCGCATGATCGACATCCTGCAGGAGGACCTGCCGTACCTGATCCTGACGGTCGACCCGGTGCTGGAGGCCTACCGCAGCGACCGGATCGAGAACGTCGAGCTGTCCTGCCCCCAGCCCGACGGCGACGTGCTCTGCGCCGCGGTCAGCTACGAGCCGCTGCTGACGATCGCTCCCGCCGGCTCCGGCGGCGGCGCGACCGGCGCCGCAGGCGGCGAGGACGGCGGCGGCTCCGGCGCGATCGTCGCGATCGTCGTGGTGCTGGCGCTCGGCGGCGGGTTCGCGCTCGTGCTCGTGCGGCGCCGCCGCCGCGCCGACGACGAGCCGCTGGAGGTCGAGCAGGGATGAGCGCCAGGTGGCTGGCACGCAAGCTGGCGGCGGCGTCGCTGACGCTCGGCTTCGTGCTGGTCTTCAACTTCTTCCTCTTCCGGATCATGGGCGACCCGCTCAACCAGCTCGCGCGCCTGCCGCGCGCAACGCCGGAGGAGGTCGAGAAGATGCGCGCCGCGTACGGGCTCGACCAGCCGCTGCTCGGCCAGTTCGCCGACTACGTCAAGGACATGCTGACGCTGGACATGGGCGTCAGCCAGGTCACGCGCGAGCCGGT
Source organism: Actinomycetes bacterium (assembly GCA_023405705.1). Next base: position 3,208 of record JAEXXR010000048.1, on the reverse strand, counting down.
CTGGAACGAGATCGCGGCGGCGTTGCCGTGGACGCTGCTGCTGGTCGGCACCGGCACGCTGCTGGCGACGCTGCTCGGCAGCTGGCTCGGCGTGATCGCCGCGACGCGGCGCGGCAGAAAGGCCGACGACGGCCTGCTGTCGTTCAGCCTCTTCACCTACGCCGCGCCCGAGTACTGGATCGGGATATTGCTGATCCTGCTGTTCGCGGTCGCCGTGCCGATCCTGCCGGCCGGCCAGCAGATGACGCCCGGCGTCGAGTTCGGCAGCCCGCTCGCGCAGGGGCTCGACGTCGCCGAGCACATGGTCCTGCCCGTGACGACGATGACCTTGATGATGCTCGGCCAGTTCTTCCTGATCATGCGCAGCTCGATGGTCGACGTGCTGACGGAGGACTTCGTCACCGTCAAGCGCGCGACCGGGCTGCCGTGGCCGCGCGTCGTGCGCCGCCACGCCGTCCGCAACGCGCTGCTGCCGCTCGTGACGCTGTCGGCGATCTCGTTCGGCGCCGTGCTCGGCGGCGCCGTCACGATCGAGACGATCTTCTCCTGGCCCGGCCTCGGCGACCTCAGCTACGAGGCCGTCCAGGCGAAGGACTTCCCGGTGCTGCAGGGGACCTTCCTCGTCTTCTCGATCGGCGTCGTGCTCGCCAACCTGGCCGCCGACGTCCTCTACTTCGTCCTCGACCCGCGCGTGCAGGACGCCTGATGGGCCGGCTCCTGAACACCACCCGCGGCCGCGTCTGCACCGGCGTGATCGCCTTCTTCGGGCTGATGGCGATCTTCGGGCCGCTGATCGCGCCCGACGACCCGCGCGCCTCCTCGCTGGAGGTGCTGGAGGGGATCAGCCTCGCCCACCCGCTCGGCACGACCGAGAACGGCTCCGACGTGCTGTCGCAGCTGCTCGTCGGCGCGCGCGTCTCGATCGTCGTCGGCTTCGCGGCGGCGCTGATCTCGGCCGCGCTCGGGACCGTCGTCGGCCTCGCCGGCGGCTGGTTCGGCGGCTGGACCGACCGGCTGCTCGACGCGCTGGAGAACTGGTTCCTCGTGATCCCGACGCTGCCGCTGATGATCGTGCTCACGCGGCTGCTGTCGCCGTCGCTGATCGTGCTGATCGTCGTGATCGGCCTTACCAGCTGGGCCGGCACCGGCCGGATCGTGCGGGCGCAGGTGCTGACGCTGCGCGAGCGTGCCTTCGTCGAACGGGCGCGGGCGCTCGGCGCCGGCGACCTCTACATCCTGCGGACGCACATCCTGCCCAACACGGCGCCGCTGATCTTCGCCAACACCGTGCTGATCATCGCGGTCGCGATCCTGTCGGAGGCGGCGCTCGCCTTCCTCGGCCTCGGCGACCCGAACAGCATCTCGTGGGGGACGATGCTGGAGCGAGCCTTCGACTCCGGCGCGCCGAGCGCGGGGGCGTGGTGGTACGTCGTGCCGCCAGGCCTCTGCCTGACGGTGCTGGTGCTCGCGGTGGCGCTGCTCGGCCACCTGTTCGAGGACCGCGTCAACCCGCGCCTGCAGGAGCGGACCGCATGAGCCCGCTGCTGGAGGTGAGCGAGCTGACCGTCCGCCACGGCGAGCAGGCGATCGTCGACGGCGTCAGCTTCGAGCTGGCGCCGGGCGAGGCGCTCGGGCTGGCGGGCGAGTCGGGCTGCGGCAAGAGCACGACGGCGCTGGCGCTGATGAAGCTGCTGCCGGAGGGGCTGACGCAGAAGGGCGAGATCACGCTGCGGCGGGAGGGCGCCGAGCCGGTCCGGATCGACCGCCGCACCGAGGCCGGCATGCAGAAGGTCCGCTGGCGCGACGTCTCGCTCGTCTTCCAGGGCGCGATGAACGCGCTGGACCCGGTGCAGCGGATCGAGCGCCAGCTGGTCGACGCGATCCTGCTGCACGCCCGCGGCGGGCGCAATCCGGCGGCGAGACGGGCCGGCGAGCTGCTGGAGCTGGTCGGGCTGTCGGCCGCGCTCGGCCGCCGCTACCCGCACCAGCTCTCCGGCGGCCAGCGCCAGCGCGTGATGATCGCGCTCGCGCTCGCGTGCAGACCGGCGGTCGTGATCGCCGACGAGCCGACGACGGCGCTCGACGTCGTGATGCAGGCGCAGATCCTGCAGCTGCTGGAGCGGCTGCGCGAGGAGCTCGGGCTGGCGCTGATCCTGATCAGCCACGACCTCGCCGTGCTGGCCGAGACCTGCGACCGGATCGCGGTGATGAACGGCGGCCGGATCGTCGAGCAGGGCCCGGTCGCGGACGTCTTCGACGCGCCGCAGGATCCGTACACGAAGCGGCTGCTCGGCTCGCTGCCGGTGATCGGCGGGGCGCGCGGGCTGCCGCGGCTGGAGGAGGAGGCGCGATGAGCGCGCTGATGGAGACGCGCGACCTCGCCGTCCGCTTCGAGGCCGCGCGGGCGCTCGACGGCGTCACGCTCGACTGGCGCCGCGGCGAGGTCCTCGGCCTCGTCGGCGAGTCGGGCTGCGGCAAGTCGACGCTGGGGCGGACGCTGCTCGGCCTCGTGCCGCCGGCCGAGGGCGACGTGCTGCTCGACGGCCTGCCGATCGCCGGGCGGGCGCGCACGCGCGAGCTGCGCAGACGGGTCCAGATGATCTTCCAGGACCCCTACCAGACGCTCAACCCGCGCATGACGGTGCGGGCGATCGTCGCCGAGCCGCTGCGGATCCGCGGCGTGCCGAAGGCGCAGCACGCCGCGCGCGTCGCGCAGGCGATGGCCGACGTGCGGCTCGGCGAGCAGCTGCTCGACCGCCATCCCCACCAGCTCTCCGGCGGTCAGCGCCAGCGCGTCGCGATCGCGGCCGCGCTCGTGCTGGAGCCGGAGGCGCTGATCTGCGACGAGCCGGTCTCGATGCTCGACGTCTCGGTCCGCACGCAGATCCTCGACGTGCTGCTCGACCTGCGCAGCAGACGCGAGCTGACGCTGCTGTTCGTCACCCACGACCTCAGCCTCGCCTGGGCGATCTGCGACCGGATCGCGGTGATGTACCTCGGCCGCGTCGTCGAGCAGGGGCCGGCGGCGCAGGTGATCGAGCAGCCGCAGCACCCCTACACGCGCGCGCTGGTCGACGCGGTGCCGGTGCCGAAGCCGGGCGGGGGAGGGCGGCGCGAGCTGCTCTCCGGTGAGCTGCCCGACGCCGCGCGCGTCCCGTCCGGCTGCCGCTTCCACCCGCGCTGCCCGCGCCGCTTCGACCCCTGCGAC
>JAEXXR010000008.1 GCA_023405705.1 Actinomycetes bacterium | reverse complement strand
GTGCAGGCGGTGCTCGACGCGCTGGGGCCCGAGCAGCGCGACGGCCACGTCGCGATCGGCGCGGACCTCGGCGACGTCGCCGGCCACGACGCGCTGCTGGAGGGGATCCGCGCGCGGCTCGGCTCGCTCGACGTGCTCGCGCACGTCGCCGCCGTGCTGCGCCGCGCCGCCTCGATCGACGAGGTGACCGAGGAGGACTGGGACTTCCAGCACGACGTCAACCTGCGCGCGTCGTTCTTCCTCGACCGCGCCGCCGCGAGGATCATGGTCGCGCAGGGGAGGGGCGGGCGGATCGTCAACTTCAGCTCGCAGGGCTGGTGGACCGGCGGCTTCGGCGGCTCGGTCGTCTACGCCGCCTCCAAGGGCGGGATCGTCTCGATGTGCCGCGGGCTCGCCCGCACCTACGGCCCGCACGGCATCACCGTCAACACCGTCTCGCCCGGCCTGGTGGACTCGCCGATGCTGCGCGGCGGGATGACCGAGGAGGCCCTGCAGAGACTGACCGACGGCGTCCCGCTCGGCCGCATGGGCGACCCGGAGGAGTTCGCCTCCGCCGTCGTCTTCCTCGCCAGCTCGCACGCGAGCTACATCACCGGCGCCACGTTGAACGTGAGCGGCGGGATGATCATGTACTGAGGCGATGAGCGCAGGTCTGCTGGTCTCAGAGACCAGCAGACCTGCGCTCATGGCGGTCAGAGGCCGGCGAGGCCGATCCGCACGTCGAGGGCGCCGCGCGGCGCGACGCCCTCGACCCGCGCGGTCTGGCCGCGGCGCAGGTAGAAGCCCGACTCGGCGCCCAGCGCCTCGGCCGCGACCGGGATCCCGTCCTCGCCGGGGCTGTCGTTGACGAGCGTCAGGCCGTGCTGGACGACGCCGTCGACGGTGACGGTGAGCGCGGTGACGAAGCGCGAGGCGCGGCCGGGGTTGTGGATCTCCAGCGTCCCCGGCGCGGCGCCGCAGGCGATCTCCAGCGGCTCCGGCCAGGCGTGCGCGACGAAGCTGCGGAGGTCGCCGAGGTCGTCGGGGTCGAAGGCCGGCGGCTGCGCGCGCAGCCGCTCGACGCGGCTGGCGAGCAGCTCGGCGGCCGCCGCGATCTGCGCCTCGCCCCAGGCGGCGTCGGCGGTGAAGCGGGGGTTGGCGCCGTAGATCCCGGGATGCGCGGCGGCGGGGTCGTCGGAGAGGCGCTCGAGCGCGACCAGCTCCGGCTCCAGCGCCAGCATCCACGACGTCTCGACTCTCGCGGCGTGGTCGACGACGGTCGGCTCGCCCAGCTCGGGCGCGGTCAGGCGCGCGGCGTTCAGCTCCAGCCAGCAGAGGCCGTAGGCGGTGAAGCCGGGGTGGCGCGCGCTCGCCTCGCGGCAGGCGCGCTTGAGCAGGTGGATCAGGTCGAGCGGGCCGTGGCCGGTCAGCACGACCGCGGTCTCGTAGCCGTTCGCCGCCAGCTGGTCGAGCGTCGCGCTCGTGAGCGCGTGGACGAGCGCCTGGTCGAACGTCAGCGTCTGCTCCATCGCCAGGCAGCCGGAGGCGACGTAGGTCGGCGGCAGCACGACGCCGCCGGCGCGCTCGGCGGCCCGGCGCAGCAGCCCGTGCGCCTCGAAGCCGTCGACGCCGAAGGGCAGGTGCTCGCCGTGGAACTCGAGCGTCCCGACCGGCACCCACGCGACCGGCGCCTGCGCGACCAGCGCACGCAGCTCGGCCGGCCGCAGCCGCTCCCAGCGGCGCTCGGTCACCGGGCGCCTCCGACCTGTCCGCGACCCGCGAGAAGGAGCCTCTGGCGAGTTCTCGCAATGACGGCCGAGCCGCCAGGCGAGGCCGTCACGAGACCCGCACCGCGCCGACTCCCAGGTGCGCCGCGACGGCGGCGACGGCGTCGCCGAGATGGCCGGGCGTCGCCGAGGAGTGGTGGTTGGAGCCGGCCTGCGCCCACCGCTTCCAGGCCTGCGCGACGGGCTCGCGCCCCTCGCCGCGGCCGAAGCGGAAGGCGCCGTTGGCGGTGCCGGTCTGCGGGAAGGTGCGCGCCGTCAGCTCGCCCTCGGCGATCACGAAGCGGAAGCCGCTCGGCTCGGCCGCGTGCGGCGTGAAGGCGACGAGCGTCGCCGGCCCGGCCGGCGGGCCGAAGCAGGCGCAGGCGCCGCAGCGCGGGTCGGCCTCGTCCCACCAGACGTTGCGGCGCAGCTCGGCCGGCTGCGCGGGGTCGCGCCAGGCGTCGTCGTGCTCGCCGGAGTTGGCCAGCAGGGCCTCGTCGCTGTCGTGGTCGAGCGACTCGATCTCGTGGTAGAGCGCGGCGCCGCCGAGCAGCTTCGTCGTCAGCATCGCGACCGCCGTCACGACGTCGCCGGCGCACGACCAGGGGATGCCGCGCGAGGTCTCGCGGCCGAGCGCGAAGCAGGGCGTGATGCCCGGCTCCTCGGCGAAGCGGATCTCCGGCACGTGGCAGTTCATCGCGCCGGCGGCGACGCCGAGCTCGTCGTCGAGCCGCTCCAGCGCGGCGGCGAAGCGGACGCTGCGGGCGAGGCAGTCGTCGTCCTCGACGCCGGGCGCGAGCTGCCAGCCGGCGCGGACCTCCGCCTCGATCGCGGCGACGGCGGGCGCGTCGGCGCCGCCCGCGTCCAGGT
>JAEXXR010000430.1 GCA_023405705.1 Actinomycetes bacterium | reverse complement strand
GGGCAGGCGTCGCGGTTGTCGCCGCCGGCACCGCCGCCGCCACCGGCGACCAGCAGGCGCGAGTCGGTCGGCGTCAGCCCGCTGGCGACGGGCAGCGTGCGGATGTCCGTCGCGCCGCCACCGCCGCCGCTGGCCCACTGCGTGACGCCGTTGAACACGGCACGGCCCTCGCCGCCGCCGTTGTACCCGCCTGCGCTGCTCTGGATCGGCGGCATCGCGTCGCCGCCGGCGCCGCCGACCACGACCCAGAATCTCTGCCCCGGCGTGACGGTCATCGTCCCTCTCACGCGCGAGCCGGCACCGCCCTGGCACCGGAACGGCGGCGTCTGCAGCGCGCCGCCGCCCTGCCCGCCGATCGCGTCGATCGAGATTCTCGTGACCCCCGCCGGCACGGTGAACTCCGTCGCCCCGGGCGTCGTGAAGCTCTGCGAGTTGGCGGCCGCGGCCGCGGCCGGCAGCAAAGCCAGGATCAGCGTCAGGCCAAGCCAGGCCAGGATCGGTCGAACAGCGCGCGCGTGCATGCGTCCACCGTCTCGCCTGCCCGCGATGTGGCAAAGGGACCCAAGTCCCCTGTTCGGGCGCGCGGCTGGCCGGTCGCGGTGGCACGACGCACAGGGGCGCCCGAGCAGCCCGCCGGAGAAACAGAAAGCCCCGCGCGGTGCGGGGCTTCGGAGGATGACAAAAGCGTCATCTGCTGCACGTCGGGTACCTCGGTGAATTAGCGGCCTGAGCGCGTTCGGCGTGGCCTGGTACGTAAGTTGTAGGTGGACCCGACGACCATGTCTGGGCCGCCGAGATCGAGCGGTCCTTTAGGTTTCGTCGTCTGAGGTGCGTTGAGGCACGAACGCGCACATTTCGGCCCGTTGGGCACGCTCAGGTACGAAAGCAATTTAGGTTCGCGCGCTGGTTCTGGCGCGTCTGCGTTCTTAGCAGAGAGCGTGGCGTGCTGTCAGGTGCGGGCGTACGCGGAGCGCGGCGGATAGGGGCCGAACAGCATGAATCGGCGCATCGCGGATTTCCCTGTCCTACCGTGGCGTCCAATGGAAGCAGGCTCTCGGTGGCGAACGACCCTGTCAAGCGCAGAAGCTGCCGAAGCTAGAGGGCTGTTCGAGGCGCTGCGGGCCGTACGCCCGGCAATCCAGCGCATGGCGAAGGCACGCTTGCGTCACATGGGTCTGCATCCCAGAGTTGTGGAATCTCGTGTGGGGTTCGACACGCTGCTTGCCACGGGTGAACTGCAGGTGGACCTCGGTGAGACGTCGGCACATGCCTCGATAGCTCCCCATCCAACGGGAAATGTCTTTCGCGTCGCGGTCGGCGTCACCGGCGACTCTGTCGACGAGGATTGGAGTGCGTTCGATCAGCGCTACCACTGGTTCGGCAAGAAGCCTCAAGCCGTAACGAGCGGTGCCCACCTGTTCGTGCTGGCAGTCGATCGCTGGCGCAGCGGAGTGGTCGGGTTGTACGAGACGGTCTCGGCCGGGGCGGACAGACTGCCCGATTCGCCAGATCCCGATCGGTGGCCGTGGGCAATCGGTGTTAGACCTCTCGCCGCAATCCCACCGCCGCATGCGGAGCGCATCGAGGGTCAAATAGGTCCGCAGAGCGGTCTTCCCTTGCGAATCTACAAGGAAGAAGATCGCCGTCGCTTGTATGCGGCGGTCGTGAACAGTCCGCCCTCGCCAGGACCGAGCAATCTCGAACAGCGCGTGCAGGAGCTGGAGCCGGAGGACGTCGCGAACGACATCCTGCTTGCGATCGCCGAACTCGGTTCCGACGCCAAGCGCCCGGCGGTGCTCCGGCGCGCGATCGAGATCGGTTCCTGGACGGAGGTAGAGCTGGGCGCGCGCGCCTGGTACACAGGCAGCGGAACCCGATCTCATGTCGAGCACATTCTCGGAAGAGCGCTCGATCAAGAACTGGTCATGACCCGGCGGGTCACTCGATCTCGGGGCAGCAGTCCATTCGCGCTGGCGCCGGACATCAAGCTTCCCTTGGGCTCGCCGTACCGGCTTAGCGGTGATCGCAACGCCGACACCAACGAGGAGCGCAAGCATCTCGTCGACATCGCGGCACTGGAAAAGGCCACGGTTCGGCACATGGTGCTGCAGGATCGGCTGGCGCACGAGCTGCGCAGGCGTGGCGTGGAGCCCCGCTCGCCGAACTCTCTCGAACCCCAATACGACCTGGCGTTCGAGCGCGACGGGATCATCTTCGTAGTCGAGGCAAAAACCGGACGTCCGGCAACATCACCGCAGGTGCGGATCGGTGCAGGGCAGGTACTTGAGTACCGCCACCGGATCGCGACCGGACGAAGAATCGACGTCGCAGACGTCTGCCCGGTCCTCTTGCTCGAGACGCCTCCCCCGGAGCCTTGGGATGCGTTGAGCGGCGAACTCGGGATCGCGGTTGTTAGCGCTGATGATCTTGCGGGTTCGTTGTTGCGAGTGATTGCGCGGAAGCGCCAGACCTAACGTCCCGGAGCCGCCGCGTCAGCTCGCTCGGTCGATCTCCTCGATCAGCGTACGGACCGCGTTCGCGGCCTCGTTCACATCGACCAGCGGAAAAGTCATCTCTGCCGCGAGACCGGCATAGGCGGCTTCCCATTCGGGCGGAGCCGTCAGTGTCGGCGGCCAGGTGTGCTTGCCGCGCAGGTCGAAGGTCTCGACGCAGGCGGCGCGTACCTGCGGCAGCTCGTCGGGCGTGAGCAGTTCGCGCAGGAGGAGCACGTCGATCAGGTCGCGGAAGCGGGCGTTGGCTGGTCCTTCGTCGAAGACCTCGGTGCAGGCGTGGAGCTTCTGGGCAATCTGGTAGCGGACTGACAGGCACGGCACGTCGGTCGGACCGTCGATGCCGAGCGGGTCGAGGGCTCTCGCGGGCACGTGCTCGATCTCGTCGCCGGCACTGCCCTCGACCGGCGCCAGCTCGACCGGCACGGTGGCCAAGGGTCGGCTGCGGTACGCGAGCTTCACGGTTGCGCGGACCGCGCCGGTGTCTCTGACGGCGCGGATCTCCCTCGTCGTCGCGGTGAAGTCGCCGTGGCCGGCGTCGAGCGCGTCGCGGAGGCGGTCGACCATCTCGTTGGAGCGTGTGCGCACGGCGGCGTCAAGATCTTGCGTCGCGCGGGCGCGGAGATCGAGGCGCAGCTCCATCGTGACGCCGCCCTTGAGCAGGAACAGCGGCCGTCCGTCAGCGCCGCGCACGCTCGAGAGCATCGCGGCGAGGACCATGTAGGAGACGGACCGCTGCAGGCGCGCGGTGGGGACGCCTTCGGCGTTGGCCCATTCGCCGACCCAGCGTTGAAGGACCTGCGCGTTGTGCGGCGGCTTGTCTCGTCTGATCACGGTACGTCCTACGCGGCAAGCGCGCTGTGACGAGCCTTGTCGATCTCGGCGAGGTCGCGGCGGCGGAGCCAGCCGCGCTGCTCGGCGGCCTCGATCGCCTGGTCGATCAGTTCGCGGCCGAGATGCTGCCCGATGCCGTCGAGGATCGCTCGCTTCGGCGTCACGATGGGGATGCCCTCGTGCCAGGTCACGTCCTCGTCGCCAAGCGTTCGGCGATGCGGTCGCATCACTGGCGGCAGTTCCCGGGTGATGCGGTGCGCGGGGTTGACGGTCACGTCGATCTTCGCGGGGTTGACGTCGCAGAGTCTGTGGAGGTCGAGCGCGGTCGCGTGGCTGATCACGCCGCCGCCGCGGGGCCACAGCGTCATCTCGAAGTATTGGTCGAGCGGGCCGGTCGGGAAGAGTGGGAAGCGGTAGACGCCGCGGCTCACGTGCACGAGCACGCCCCGCGCGGCCATGGTGTTCAGGCGCGTCACGGGAACGCCCAGCTCGTGGGCGTCGTCGGCAGTCAGGTAGCCGTACTGGCCGGCGGCGATCTCGAACAGTCTGGTGTAGAGCGGACCAGGCACGGCAGGAAATATCTCAAAATGAGCTGTTTGGTGTCAAAGGTGGCGATGACGAAAATATCTCAAAGTGAGATGTTTTCGTCGTGTTTCCGGAAATCGGCCTGTTCCGTTCCGAGCGGAACAAGCCGATTTCTGGGCAAATACCGCGTTCTCACGCGTGTGGATGCGAGCTGCGTGCAAGCCCCGCCACCACCAGCGCCACGCGCTCGCCGCGTTGGTCGACCGCCTCGACGCGCTGCTCCAGGTGCCTGAGGCGGTCGGTGTGGTCGAGCTGGGCGAGGCGGTGGTGGACGGCGCCGCGGATGAACTCGGCGTGGGCGATGCCGAGGCGGTGGCTGTGGTGCTCGATCGCGGCCCACATCTCGGCGTCGAAGCGGGCGGTGGTGGTGTGGAGGGTGCCGGGGGCGGGCATCAGCCGGCCTCCTGGCGGCGTTGCTCGTAGAGAGCGAACAGCTCCGAGAGCGGGAGGGTGAGGCCGTCGGAGAGCTGGAGGAGGATCCTGAAGGTGAGGTTGATCTCGCTGCGTTCGATCGCGCCGATGTAGTTGCGGTGCAGACCACTTGTGAGCCCGAGGCGCTTCTGGTTCGGGCCGCGGACGGGCCACGGGTCTTCTGGGTGGCGCGCGAACGCTCGCCGAAACGAGCGTCAGCCCAAAAAGAAAACCCCGCTCAGGGCGGGGCTTTCGAAGGATGGCCACTCCCAGATTCGAACTGGGGACACCACGATTTTCAGTCGTGTGCTCTACCAACTGAGCTAAGTGGCCGGGATCGCCGATGGTACCGAAGTCGGGCGGGAGCGTGACGGCTGGTGCGGGGCGGGGCTTGCGCGGGGGTGAGAGGGTTGGGAGGCGGTGCGAGCGCGGGGCGCTGGGCCGGCTGCCGGGCGACCTGCCCGGTGACGGTCAGCCGAGCACGATCAGGGCCGCCCGGGGCGGGCCGCAGACGCCGATGCGGGCGGG
>JAEXXR010000564.1 GCA_023405705.1 Actinomycetes bacterium | reverse complement strand
GCGAGCGGTCGTGCGCGTCGCGCCCTTCACCGCCGCGCCGCGGAAGACGAGCTTCCCGGCCGCGGGCGCGTTCGCTCTCACGACGACGGCGCGTCTGCCCGCGCCGGCCGACGCCTTCGCCGACAGCCTGCAGCCGGCCGGCTGCAGCACCGTCGTCGAGTCGACGCGCTTGCCGTTGTGGCCGATCGCGACCGTCGGCGTCGACAGGTCCTGCGAGCAGATCGAGCCGATCCGCCGCAGGATCGAGTCGCCGCCGCCCCGCAGCCTGAGGTCGAAGCTCGTCAGCGGGACGTCGGGGATCGCGCCGAAGGTGCTCGTGATCGTCAGCCTTCTCGTGATCACGTTGGTCCCGATCAGGTCGATCGCGACCTCGCCGCGCAGCTCCACCTTCAGCGACGGCACTCTGTTGCCGTCTCTGACGAGGAAGGCCGGGCCGCGAAGCGGTCGCGCCAGGATCGGCGACACGGCCGTCGCCTCGCCGAGCTTCGTCCGCTCCGGGCAGGTGCCGGCGTTCGCCTGCTCCAGCGGGCAGGCCCCGTTGAGCGTCTGCATCCGCGCGGCGATCGCCTCCGGCAGCGCGACGCTGATCGATCTCGCGTTCGCCTGACCGGGCGTCTGCTCGACTCTGACGTGCAGGCTGGCGCCGTCGCTCCTGTCGGCGCCGACCGTCGCCGTGACCTTCGGCGCGAACGGCAGCGCCGCGCAGTCGCCGACGCGGAACGGCGCGCTCAGCGCCGCCTGCGCACCGGCCGTCGAGGTCGCGGTGACGCCGATCGCCACCGGGTTGCAGCTGGTCGGGTTGACCATGAACCCGGGCCGGTCGAGCTTCAGGTCGATCGCCCGCAGCTCCAGCGGGATCCCCTTCAGGATCGTCGGCAGCGGGTCGGCGTCGACCGTCAGCGAGGCGTCGTCGTTGACGTGGATCGCGGCACGCACGACGACGAGGCCGAGGTCGAACGGCCCGGCCTTCGCCGGCACCGCGATCGAGAGGCCGTACGGCGCGCCTCTGTAGCCGGTCGTCAGCGAGACCGTGCCGGGGATCTGGAGCGGGTTGGCACCCGCGCCCGACGCGGTCGTCGCGCTGCCGATCCGGCTCGCCTCCGGGCAGCTGCCGGCAGCCGCGGACGCCTCCTGGCAGAGCGGCACGGAGCCGACCTTGCCGACGAGGCCGGGCGGCATCGTCACGCGCGCCAGCTGCGCGAGCTGCTGGTCGGCGTCGGTGCGGCTGAGCCGCAGCGTGAACGGGCTCGACGCCCCCGCGGTCGGCTCCTGGACGCCCGCGACGAGCGTCGGCGCGAAGCGGCCGGGGTCGCCGCAGCCGGAGACCTCGAAGCTGCTCGACGCGAACGCCGGCTCGTCGCCCGACCACGGCAGGAAGGCGGCGGTCGTCATCGCCGGCCCGCACGTCTTCGGGTTGACGAGCGGCGCGCGCGGCCCGCCCTTGAAGCGCAGCTCCAGGGTCGAGAACGGCAGCTGCGGGTTGTCGAAGAAGTACGTCGTCAGCCGGCCCGTCTCCGGGTCGGCGTCGATCGCGCCGGGAAGCTTCAGCGTCACGCCGGCTCCCTGCGCGACGAGGTAGATCGCCAGCAGCTGGTCGTCGGTCGGCTCAGCGAGGAAGATTCCGCCTCTCAGCCGCTCGGCCATCAGCGGCGAGTCGATCTCCACCTCGCCGATCTTCGAGGCCGCCGGGCAGGCCGGGTCGTCGTCGCTGCCGACCCCGATCTGCTTGGCCGTGCAGGCGGCGAGACCGTCGGCCGACGACGGCGAGACCGCCGTGCCCTCCGGCAGCGCCACGAGCGCGTCGCGCAGCGTCGCGGTGACGGCGTCGTCGTAGGGGTCGGCCGGCGTCGCGGCGCCGATCGGGTCGTCGTCCTGCGGCACCGTGACGCGGACGGTGTAGCCCGCGGGCGCGCCGGCCCGGCCGGTGTCGGGTGTCACGTCGATCCGCGGCTTGAAGTTCAGCCGGCCGCAGTCTCTCGGCGCGTGGTCGGTGTCGGAGTGGGCGACGATCTCGCGCTCGGGCTCCTGCCACGAGCGGGCGCGGAAGGTCGTCCGCAGCGGGCCGCTCTCGCAGTCGACCGGGTTGGAGAGGAACTTCCGCGGCGGCTCGCTGACCGGGCAGAGGTCGGCCTGGAAGCTGACCGCGCACTCGCCGCGCTGGGCGTCGTGTCTTCTGTCGGCCGGCACGCCCCAGAACGTCACCTGCGAGCTGTGCAGCGGGCCCGAGGAGGAGATGCCGCGGATCTTCAGCGTCAGCCCGTGGTCCGACGGCCGCACCGAGGCGACGATCTTGACCGTGACGCCGAGCGCGTTGAAACCGAAGGCGGCCGGCGCGCCGGCCGGCGGCACGAGGTTGTAGACGGGCGAGTCGAGCGGGATCGGAAAGCCGACGTTGACGGTGTTGTTGGCGATGCCGATCGCCGTCCGGTCGGGGCAGCGGGGGTTGAACGTGTCCGGGTCGACGTCGGCGAACTGCGCCGCGGTGCACTTCGGCAGATCGCGCGGGTTCCCGATGAAGCCCGGCGGCAGCTCGATGTCGATCTGCTTGACGTTGCCGTCCGGCAGCGTCCACGGCGGCACGGACGTCTCTCTGAACGCGAAGCTCGTCGTGGCGGCGTACGGCGTGACGCCGGCGCGCTCCTCCACGGCACCGGTCGAGTCGAGCACCTCCGCGACGAAGGGGCCGCTGAGGCCGAACTCGGCCCGGGCGCTCGTAGCGCCGGCGAGCGCGGCGCAGGCGACGGCCAGCAGGCAGGCGAGCGCGAGCGCGACGCGGCGCGACGCCGCGGTCGTGTGCGTTGTGTTCGTCATCGGGCTACCGCTTCTTCGTGCTGGAGTTGACGGTGCGCTTGCCGGATCTCGCCGCGCCGGGGAGGCGCAGCGTCGCCCGCTGCACGCCGGTCGCGCCGGCGTGTCCGACCTCGAGGCGGACGCTCAGCGATCTGCCGCGCGCGAGCGCGCGTCTCGCCGCCGCCGACAGGCGCAGCGGGATCTGCAGCGTCTGCGCGCGGCTCGCCG
>JAEXXR010000425.1 GCA_023405705.1 Actinomycetes bacterium | reverse complement strand
GCTCAGGGCGGTCCTTGTTGTCTCCCAGGAACGAAACTCGGGACTGGGACGACATGGTGGATCGCCGCGGCGATCGGGCCGGGCGCCGGCGGCTGCTGCTACGAGACCGGCGACGAGGTGCGCGACGCCTTCCGCCGCCACGCGGCCGTCGCCTTCGACGGCCGCAACGTCGACCTGAAGGCGATCGCGGCGCGCGAGCTGCGCGAGGCGGGCGTCCACGAGGTCCACGACACCGGTCTCTGCACGATCTGCTCCGACCCGGAGCTGTTCTTCTCCCACCGGCGCGACGCCGGCGTGACCGGCCGGCAGGCGGGCGTCGCGTGGCGCAGCTGACCCGCACGACCGGAGCGACGACGTGGCCGAGCTGATCTACGACCTGAACGCCGAGCGCGTGCGCGCCAACGTCTCCGAGGCGCGGCAGCGGATCGACGAGGCGGCCGCGATCGCCGGCCGCGACCCCGGCGACGTCGAGCTGCTGGCGGCGGTCAAGTACGTCCCGCTGGAGTCGATCGGCGTGCTCGCCGAGGCCGGGCTGACGCTGCTGGGCGAGAACCGCGCCCAGGACCTGGAGACGAAGGCGGCCGCGCACGAGCGGCAGTTCACGTGGGACTTCATCGGCCACCTGCAGAGCCGCAAGGTCAGGCAGATCCTGCCGTGGGTGCGGCTGATCCACTCGGTCTCCAGCGACTCGGTCCTGGAGCAGCTGGCCAAGCACGGCGGGGCGCGCCCGGACCTGGAGGTGCTGGTCGAGGTCAACGTCTCCGGCGAGGCGTCGAAGAGCGGGATCGCCCCGGCCGACCTCGCCGCCTTCGTCGAGCGCTGCCCCGTGACGGTCTCCGGGCTGATGACGATGCCGCCGCTGGCGCCGAGCCCCGAGCACAACCGCCGCCACTTCGCGGCGCTGCGCGAGCTGGCCGAGGCGCACGGCCTGCAGCGGCTGTCGATGGGCACGTCGCAGGACTACGAGGTCGCCGTCGAGGAGGGCGCGACGATCGTCCGCCTCGGCTCGACGCTCTACGTCTGAGCGGCCGGTCGCAGCGGCGGCGCGCCCGGCCGAGGCGCGCGAAATGTTGCCGAGGCGCATAATGGAAAGCGGTTGCAGGGATTCCGCGTCCCCGCACGAACCACTCACCGTCATGGCATTTCGCGACACCTGGCACCGCGCGCTCGTCTACTTCGGCCTCGCCGTCGAGCACGACTACGACGACGAACCCGAGTACGAGCAGCGAGACCGCGCCCGTTCCGCTCCGCGTGAGCGTGAGCGCGAGCCGCAGTACGCCGAGCCCGAGGTCGACCTCGAAGACCAGTACCGAGAGCGTCCGAACGTGCGCCGGCTGAGCAGCAGCCGCCGCCGTCGCGACGAGATCGACGACATCTTCGCGGACGACGACCCCCCCTCCCGGCGCACCAGCGTGCTGCGCCCGGTCGGCGGGACCGGCGGCAGCGCAGGAGCCGGTGTGCGCAACGGTCGCAGCAGCGGGGAGGTCCGCGTGCATCTCGTCGTACCCAAGTCGTTCAACGACGCCCAGGACGTGGCGGACAAGTTCAAGGACTCGATCCCGGTCATCCTCAACCTGCAGGGCTCGGACACCGATCTCTCCAAGCGGCTGATCGACTTCTCGTCCGGGCTCACCTACGCGCTCGACGGCGGCATGCAGCGGATCGCCGACAAGGTCTTCCTGCTCACGCCGCGCAACGTCGAGGTCTCGGCCGAGGAGCGCGCGCGGCTGATCGAGAAGGGCTTCTTCAACCAGAGCTGACGGGCGCTGCGGCGCCCGGGCACTGGGTGGGACGGTCCGCCCGCTAGGCTTCGGCCACTATGCAGGCAGGACTGATCGGATCGGGCAACATGGCCAGCGCGCTCGCACGCGGCTGGGGCGACCCGATCCTGTGCACCGACGTGAACGCCGCGCGCGCCGAGGCGCTCGCGGCCGCGGTCGGCGGCGAGGCGATCGCCTCCAACGCAGAGCTGGCCAGACGCGCCGACGTCGTCTTCCTCTGCCACAAGCCCGAGCAGCTCGACGAGGTCGCGCGCGAGATCGCCGACGCCGGGAGCGGGACGGCGATCGTCTCGATCCTCGGCGGCGTGCCGCTGTCGGCCCTGCAGGCGGCCTATCCCGGCCAGCCGGTCTTCCGGCTGATGCCGAACGTCGCGGTCGAGGTCGGGCGCGGGGTCATCTGCCTCGCGCAGCCCGACGACGTCGACCCGGAGCTGGCGGCGAGCGTGCTGACGCTGCTGGAGCGGATCGCGACCGTCGTGAAGCTGCACGACAGACAGATCGACGCGGCGACCGCCGCGATGGGCGTCGGCCCGGCGTACGTCGCGCTGCTGGTCGAGGCGCAGGTCGACGCGATCGTCCGCCACGGCATCCCCGCCGAGATCGCCGACGAGCTGGTGACCGAGACGATGGCCGGCACGCTGCAGCTGCTGGCCGAGCGCGACGGCGACACGCTCGCGGTCCGCCGCGCGGTCACCTCGCCCGGCGGCTCGACCGCCCGCGGGCTGGCGGCGCTCGACGCCCACGGCCTGCGCACGGCCTTCCAGGCGGCGGCCGACGCGGTCGTCCACGGAGGCAGACGGTGAACGCCGCGACGGTCGTCCTCGCGAGCGTTCGCGGGGACGTCGCCGACTACGTCAGCGCCGTCTTCGTCGTCTACCTGATCTGCATCTTCGCCTACGTGGTGACGAGCATCCTCTTCGCCGTCGGCGTGCGGCCGCCGTACAACCGCTGGTCGAACGCCTTCTTCGACTTCCTGCGCCAGGTCGTCGAGCCGTACCTGAACCTGTTCCGCAGATTCCTGCCGAACCTCGGGCCGTTCGACCTCTCGCCGATGGTCGCCACGATCGTGCTGATCATCGTGCAGCAGATCGTCGTCGGGCTGATCCGCGGGTGATGAGCGCGGCCGCCGCGAGCAGCACCGGAGCAGCCCGCGCCAACTGGCTGAAGGTCTTCGCCGTGATGGCGGTCGTGCTCGTGCTCGACCAGGCGTCGAAGGCGCTGGTGCGGGCCGACGTCTCGGTCGGCGAGGAGAACGAGCTGCTGCCGTTCCTGTCGATCGGCCACGTCCACAACGACGGCGTCGCCTTCGGCTTCCTCGGTGGCGGCGGGACGCTGCTGCTCGTGATCGTCGTGTGCGCGATAACGGCGCTGGTCGTCTTCTTCTCGCGCAACGCCGGCAGGCCGCTGATGTGGATCCCGACGGGGCTGCTGCTCGGCGGCGCCTTCGGCAACCTGCTCGACCGCATCCGCCAGGGCTACGTGACCGACTTCATCCAGTTCCCGAGCTTCCCGTCGTTCAACGTCGCCGACATAGCGGTGACCTTCGGCGTCATCTCGCTCGTGATCGTGCTGGAGCTCAACGCCCGTGCCGAGGCACGCGATGCTTGAGCTGGAGGTCGGGGTCGAGCAGGCGGGCGAGCGGCTCGACCTGTTCCTCGCGAAGGTCGAGCAGATCGGCTCGCGCACGAAGGCGCAGCGGCTGATCGACGCCGGCCTCGTGACCGTCGACGGCAGAGCGCTGCCGAAGCGCCACAAGGTCGGCGCCGGCGAGACGGTCGCGGTCGCGCCGGAGCCGCTGCGCGAGGTCGACGCGACCGGCGACGCGCCGTTCGAGATCCTCTTCGAGGACGACGCGCTGCTGGTCGTCGACAAGCCGGCCGGGGTCGTCGTGCACCCGGCTCCCGGGCACCGCACCGGCACGCTGTCGCAGGCGCTCGCCGGCCGCGCCGCAGGCGGGGAGGACCCGGCCCGCGCCGGGATCGTCCACCGGCTGGACCGCGACACCTCCGGTCTGCTGATCGTCGCCAAGTCGGAGGCGTCCCACCGCGAGCTGAAGCGGATGATCGAGGCGCGCGAGGTGCGCCGCGAGTACCTCGCGCTGGTCGAGGGGACGCCGCCGGCGCGCAGCGGCACGATCGACGCGCCGATCGGCCGCGACCGCCGCGTGCGCACGCGCATGTCGACCGAGACCGACGACCCGCGCGACGCCCGCACCCACTTCACGCTGGAGCGCGCGCTGCCCGGCAGCGCGCTGCTGCGCGTCGTGCTGGAGACGGGCCGCACCCACCAGATCCGCGTCCACCTGCAGGCGATCGGCCACCCGGTCGCCGGCGACCCCGAGTACGGCACGGCGGGCCGGCTCGGGCTAAAGCGCCAGTTCCTGCACGCCGCCCGGCTCGCCTTCGCGCATCCGCTCGGCGGGGAGCCGGTCGACGTCTCCTCGCCGCTGCCGAAAGACCTCGCCGCCGTCCTGGCGCGCCTGGAGGCCGAGGCCGGGAGTGGCCGCGGCGCCGAAGTCGCGTAGACTGTTCCGCCGTCCGTAGTCCACTACCCCGGACGCGCGAGGGCACGCGACCCTGACCGGTGCATCCAGCATCGGAATCGCGTGCCTGCGACCGGGATCCGCACAGCACCACAAAAGGGAGTCACAGTCGTGACGAATGAACAGGTTGACCTCAAGGACCTGCTCGAGAACGGTGTCCACTTCGGTCACCAGACGCGCCGTTGGAACCCGAAGATGCGCCGCTTCATCCATGGCGAGCGCGCCGGGATCTACATCATCGACCTGCTCAAGACGCAGGAGCTGCTGACCGAGGCGCAGGAGTTCGCCGCCGGCGTCGCCCGCCGCGGCGGCACGGTCCTCTTCGTCGGCACCAAGAAGCAGGCGCGCGACGGCATCAAGGAGGTCGCCGAGGCGGCCGGCATGCCGTACGTCAACCACCGCTGGCTCGGCGGCCTGCTGACGAACTTCGGCACGATAACCAACCGCATCCGGCGCCTGCACGACCTCGAGCGCTACGAGAGAGAGGGTCAGCTCGACCTCCTCCCGACGCGCGAGCGTCTCGCCGCGAGAGCCGACCTGCTCAAGCTCCAGGCCAACCTCGGCGGCGTCAAGAACATGGGCCGCATCCCCGACGCGATGTTCGTCGTCGACCTCAAGGTCGAGGCGATCGCCGTCAGAGAGGCCAAGCGCCTGCGGATCCCGATCATCGGTCTCGTCGACACCAACTGCGACCCGGACGAGGTCGACTACGTCGTCCCGGGCAACGACGACGCGATCAAGTCGTGCCTCGTGATCACGAGAGCGCTCGGCACCAGCATCGGCGAGGGCCGCGAGGTCTTCCGCGCCGAGGAGGAGCGTCAGCGCAAGGAGGCCGAGGAGAAGGCCCGCCGCGACGCCGAGGAGCGCGCCAAGCGCGACGCCGAGGAGAAGGCCAAGCGCGAGGCCGAGGAGGCCGCCAAGCGCGAGGCCGAGGCCGCCGCCAAGAGAGAGGCGGAGGCCGCTGCCGCCGCCCAGCAGGCGCAGGCCGCCCAGCAGGCCGAGGCCGCCGCCGCGCAGGCCGCCCAGGAGGCGCAGGCCGCCCAGGCC